>CACZSY010000250.1 GCA_902783965.1 uncultured Lachnospiraceae bacterium | reverse complement strand
TAAGAAATGGAAAACTGCGTTTCGTGATCGAAAAGGGAATAGGGGACATAGCTGTTTTTGACGGGAAATACGCCGTGCCTGTAAGCGAAGAGAAGGCGGAAGATATTATAATGCGGATGCCGTGAATTGATGTCTGACAATGCTTTAGAAATGAAAAGACATGCAGGTTTTGAAAGGAATTTTTTATTATGGATATAGTGATGAATCTTGATGACAACAGAAAAGTCTTCGGTATGTTTGAAAAGATATGCGCCATACCTCACGGTTCGGGCAATACGAAGCAGATAAGCGATTTTATAAAGGATTTTGCTGTTGAAAGAGGACATGAGGTAATTCAGGATAAGCTTAATAATCTCATAATAAGAGTTAAAGCTTCCGAAGGATATGAGAATGAAGAGACGCTGATACTACAGGGACACATGGATATGGTATGTGAGAAGACGCAGGACTGCGGGATAGATTTTTTGAAGGATCCTATCAGACTTAAGAGCGACGGTGTATACATGTATGCCGAGGGAACTACTCTCGGCGGAGACGACGGCATTGCAATTGCCTACTGCATGGCTGTTATGGATGATGCTTCTATACCGCATCCGGAGCTTGAGATGATAATGACCGTAGACGAGGAAGTCGGAATGGATGGGGCCGCATTTATCGATCTTAGCAGCATCAAAGGAAGAAAACTCATTAATATCGACTCTGAGGACGAAGGAGTATTTCTTACAAGCTGCGCCGGAGGACAGACTCTTACCGGAAGCATCCCTGTAAAAAGGACCGAGGTAAAAGGCATTAAGGGTATCATCAGGATAGACGGTCTTAAGGGCGGTCATTCGGGCTGCGAGATAGATAAGGGAAGAGCCAATTCCAACATGCTTGCGGGAAGGGTGCTTCTGACCCTGTCGAATGTTGAGGGATTTGACATCATAGGCGTTAGCGGCGGACTTAAGGATAACGCGATCCCGAGGAGCACGGATATAGAATGTGTATATGGTAAAGAAGAAAAGGAAAAGATAGAAGAACTGCTTGCGGAGCTTAATAAAGAGATCGTTAACGAATATTATTCAAGTGATCCGGATATCAGTATTAAGCTTGAAGACGGGGAAGAGGGCAGCTTCATGGTTCTTGACAAAAAGAGCAGGCAGAAGGCGGAAATGCTCCTTAATAACGTACCTTGCGGAATACAGGCAATGAGCATGGAGATAAAAGACCTGGTTGAGACTTCGCTTAATCCGGGAATACTGGTGACGGAAGAAAAGAAGATCGTGATAAGCTTCAGTTTAAGGAGCAGCATTGAAAGCGCCAAGAACTATTTAAGCGCGAGAGTTACGGAATTTATTGAATTTCTTGGCGGAAAGACAAAGGTCTGCGGAGACTATCCGGGTTGGCAGTATAAGAGGGACTCAAAACTGAGGAAGTTATTTGTCAGCTGTTACAATGAAATGTACGGAGAGCAGCCTCAGGTGATGGCTATACACGCAGGACTTGAGTGCGGCATCCTTTCCGGTAAGATACCGGATCTTGACTGTATCTCGTTCGGCCCTGACATACTGGATATCCACACTGTTTCGGAGAGACTTGACATAGCGTCGGCAGCAAGAACCTACCAGCTGCTTTTAAAAGTGCTTGGGCATAAAGAACCGGAGAAAAAAGAATAAAGAAGAGTGGAAAAGCCTCCTTTGAAAAAAGGAGGCTTTTTTGCGCACAGCGCGCACAGTCTGTAACGATTGTTTCACAATCGTTACATTAATTACAATTATTATCGAATGCAGGGTTGAACTCGTAATAATTATTGCTGTTAAGATGGTCGTTCACTATTCCGAGGCATTCTCCGAAGCGCTGGAAATGAACAACTTCTCTTGCTCTTAAGAACTTGATGACATCATATACGTCAGGCGAATCTTTGCATAACCTTAAGATGTTGTCGTAAGTTGTGCGGGCTTTCTGCTCTGCCGCCATGTCTTCGGTAAGGTCGGTGATCGGATCGCCCTTTGAAGCTATAGAAGCTGCCGTAAACGGGAAGCCTGCCGCGGCCTGCGGATAGATACCCAATGTGTGGTCTGTATAATAAGGCGCAAATCCCATTGCCTCTATCTGATCCATTGTAAGATTTCTGGTAAGCTGAACGATGATGGCGGCTACCATTTCCATGTGCCCGAGTTCCTCGGTAGCGATATCGGTAAGACAGCCCGCAACCTCTTTGTAAGGCATCGTATATCTTTGAGAAAGATATCTTAAAGACGCTCCGGTCTCGCCGTCAGGACCTCCGTACTGTGAGATAATGCTCATAGCGAGCTTTGGATTGGTCTCTGTAATGTTTACAGGATACTGTAATGCTTTCTTATAGATCCACATCAGACAATTCCCCCTTCCCAAGGCCAAGGTCCGTTAACCCATTCAAAATAATCCCTTGCGCTGCTGCTTGAAGCGGTAAGAGGACCATAAGTGTTTTCATAATCCCTCTTAGCAACGTCATATGCGGCTTTGTATTCCGCAAAAGCGTCGAGAGCCTGAATGTCGTCAGGGTGAGTGTCGAGATAGAGCTGTATATCATATACCATGATTCCGGCCTGTGCCAGATTCTTGGCAGGTGTTGACTTTACCATTTATCTTCCCCTCCTTCCGCAGAATGGCAGATCCAGCGCTTCGAATGCAGTACCCTGGCAGAGCGCGTTGGCTGGTTCGTAGAGTCCGCCGAACTGCTGGGAAGGCACGTAAGCCATGGCTATCGAAGGCGTACGGGTTGTTCTTTTGGTCGTGCTGTCGTTAGGGCAGCTTCTTATGCCTGAAGCATTCTGGTAGTTTCCCCTGAAATTACCGAATGAATACGGCAGATAGTTATTATTCATCTTCATTCCCTCTTTTTTATTCTTTTAATCTATCCTATGTGGCATTTTAAAAAATGTCACTTAAGATCTGTTCCATTGATTTGAAGGTTGTGCTTTCGGCGTCGTGTAACGGAAAAGCAGTGTCTTTAAAGCCTTCCAGTTAAAAGGCACGAGCGGCCAGAAATAGCTTTTTCCGGTAAATGTCCTGGTCGTGACAATAGACAGGGTGACAAGCGCAAATCCCGTGATAAATCCGGCCAGTGTCTGTCTGAAAAGTCCGCCTATGCCGGTGGTAAGGAGCATCAGCACCCTGTATATCCTCAACGCCTCTCCGAATTCTATATAGGACATGGTAAGCGTCGCGAGCATTGTGACAGCTCCGTAGAAAATGACTTCACGGCTTGCCCAGTCCAGGTTAATGGCGATATCGCTCACTATAAGCCCTCCTACGATCGAAAGAGAGCTGTTAAAGCCTTCGTAAGCGTGGGAGGACGCGTAAGCGAAAAGGTCGAGCCCGAACTCGATAAACATGCAGTAGAGAAACAGCTTTGATGAACTTGTGTATTCTCCGGTGATATGCCGCAGTCCTTCCGGGAGTTTTTGAGTCATATTTCCCAGGAGCAGAAATACCGGCATAAGATACAGGCTTATGATTATGCTTATAAATCTTATAAGCCTCATATGGTTGCCGACTATCGGATTTTTGTAATAGTCCTCGGGACTCTGGGTAAACTGGAAAAATGTCGCGGGAAGTATCAGGACATAAGGCGACGTATCGACAAGTACCGCAACATGTCCTTCCAGGATATAGCTTGCCGCCACGTCCGGTCTTTCAGTTGAGATCATGGAGGGCAGTGGATTGAACCATTTCTTTTTAACAAGTATCTCTTCAATGCTCTTGCTTCCCATAGTGACGGAGGTGAGCTGCCTGGATTTCAGAGCGGTCTCTATCCTTCCGACGAGTCCGGTGTCCGCTAGTTCTTTTATATACGCGATAAAAATGTCTGTCTTTGACTCGTCTCCGAGAGTTAAGGACTTAAAGACAAGACCGCGGCTTTTTACCCTGCGCCGGATCATTCCGGTATTGCTCGTGATGGATTCGACGAAGCCGTCTTTTGCGCCCTTGGTGACCTTCTCGGTCTCGGGTTCTTCAATGCTCCTTGAAGGGTAGCGGCGGCAGTCGAGAAGCAGCGCCTTGCTGCAGCCGTCCGCAAGGATTACGGTAACACCGTTAAGCAGGGCGTTAATAAGAATCGTGAAGCTTTCCGTAAATTCGGTCTGGTAATAGCCTATCTCTTTATCGGCAAGCATTTTCAGATCAGCATATACCTTATCTTCCCGAGGGTTTACCTGACCGGACGAGGGCTCGCCGGCTTTTGGATCCTTAGAACCGGTCGAAGCCGCGCTGCCCGGCAACATTTTTTCCTGAATGACGGATAGTATATATTCAGGTAAAAAGCTGTCCGTAAGCCCGTTGATAGTCACCAGAAAAACGGAAAGACCGCCCAGTTTAAGGCGTCTTGTCACAATGTCGCTGCTTTCTTCCAATGGAAGAGTATGCGACAGTATTTCGATATTTCTTTCAAGAGAATCTGTAAGGATTTCCATTTTGATCATGAAACCTCCGGTTTATTCCTGCTAAAAGTATGCGCAGAATATAAAACAGGTATTCTTCAGATTGAAAAAAACCCGAAAAAATGATAAATTATATGATAACGGGGTCAAAAGGGGGAATTTTTGCAGGATTTCGGAAGCACGAAGTGCGGAAAAATCCGTTATCAAGGAACAAGTCAACGATCACTTTACAGATTGAGAGAGGATGAAATGTATATGAGAAAAATAATAAAATATTCCCTGCTGATAGTGCTTGCGGCCGCTATGATCACCGGCTGCAATAAGAAAGAAGATGAGACAGAGCCGGTCGCTACAACTGCGCCGCCTTCGACTCTGAAACCGGCACAAGACGATAAAGCGGGAGTTGCTACGGGCGATGATGATCCTGAAGAAGATCCGGTAAAAAATGAAGATTTATATAAAAATAAACTTGTTTTTGAACCGGCAGACAGAAATGTAGAATATAATGATAATTTTGTTGAGGTACAGCTGAATTTCCGTATTCAAAAACTGGGACTAAAGGAAATAGATGTTGAGGTCGATAAGTCTCGCATAACTGTTTTTTATAATAACGATGATTATACCGGGATCATCAGACTGCTGGCGGCCAAAGGTGAGATCCTCGTGAAAAACGGAATGGGCAATGTGGTATTGAATAATGATAATATACAGAGTATTAATGTCAGATCAGACGATGAGAATCCGGGGTTCCGGGAGATGGAGGTTATTCTGACTCCGAAGGGAACAGAAGAGTTTGCGGAATATACCACCCAGAGGGATGAGGACGAACTTGTGCTAAGCTGCAATGGCAAAGAACTTATAAAGATAGCTTTCAATCAGCCGGTTACTGACGGAAAATTCACTCTGTCCAACATCCCTGAGGATGATCTTCTGTATGACGCGATGGCTGCTTATGCTGTAAGTAAGCCTATACCTTCTTTTAAGGGATAGGGATCATTTCCAGCCGCCGTCAAGGTTTATTACCTGACCGGTAAGATAGCTGTTCTTGTGGGTGAGCTGGTAGACAAAGTCTGCCACTTCCTCGCAGGTTCCAAGCCTTCCGGCAGGGATCTCGTCCGTTAGAGCGATGACTTCCTCATCGGTCAGGAACTGATTCATCTGGGTGTCGATCGCTCCGCAGGCAACAGCATTTACCTGAATATTGCTTGGAGCAAGCTCTCTTGCCAAAGCTCTGGTAAGCGCGTTTACCGCGCCTTTGGTAGCGGAGTACGCAACCTCGCAGGAAGCGCCGACACAGCCCCAGACAGATGAAATATTAACGATCTTTCCGTAATGATTGGTAAGCATATAAGGAATGGCGAGGCTCGTCATGTTGTAGACGGAAGTCAGGTTGGTCTTTATGATCCTGTCCCACTCGTCGGGCTTCATCTCTGAAAAAAGACCTATATAGCTGATGCCGGCGTTGTTTATAAGAAGATCGGCACCGCCGAACCGCTTTTTAACCTGTTCAAATAATGATACTGCGTTGTCATACTCGCCGATATCGCCGAGGAACGAAAGGCATTGAGCCTGAAATCCCTCTATTTCTTTTTTTGTCTGTTTGAGCTCCTCTTCGGATTTGCTCGCGTTGATGACAACGTTATAATTTTTCTTGGCATATTTTATTGCGATCGCTTTACCGATACCTCTCGAAGAACCGGTAACGATAACTGTTTTTCTGTTCATAAAACCATCCTCCTTTAATTTTTTATGAGAGCCACGGTATTGATATTTCGCTTCGCGAAGCCGTGGCATGCGTAGTGTAAAGTTCCCATAGAAAAATTTACACTGCTGATCTTTTAATACCTTTATTGTACCACAATCAATAACTTATTGCCACTTTACAAAATTTCTGATATACTGTACTCTGTGACCGGTCTGTAAAACGGATCTGTCTGTGAAACTGTACGAAGAAATATCTTTATATGGCAACAGTGATCTACGATCCGCATGGATGTATACGGATCAGGACAGAAAATGATTAATTTTGTCAATTTATAAAACGGAGGGAACATCTTGAAAAGTAAGCAATTACAGAGAGCTTTCTTTAAGACATTTCTTGCAACGGTATTGTCTATCGTAAGCATCTCATTTATTGTTTTGGGAGTCTTTTTCTTTATCACCGAGAAGTATAAGCCGGTTGAAAATAATGTAAAGACCGAAGAAGGAGAACAGGTATCATGGATAAGCGAAGTAAAGATAAAATCTGCTTATCTTGAACTGCTGATGGTTGTAAATAAGGATAAAAAAGCCATAGAGAAGGCCGGACTTTCCCTTTTCAGCTGCAAGACGGGCAATCTTGACCTGATCACGATACCTGTAGACGCTGAAGTTACATTAAGCGAAAAGTTATACAAACGGCTTTCGGGAGTGAACGATAAGTTCCCTGAGAAGATAATGATCTCAAAGATACCTGAGTATTTTGATCTTGAAGATTCTTATCAATATGCCCAGCTGATATGCGAGGAACTGGTAGGATACAAGTTTAATTTCTATTCGGTAATAGACAGCAAGGTCTTTGACGATTATCTTAAGGTCGGAGAGAGGGATTATTATGTCGACGGGAAGCCTGAGACTTATAAGGTACTTATGATATCCGACGGATTTATCAAAGAAGCTCAGAAGAAAAAGCCTGATGAGAAGACTGTGCCGGCATACATAACGGATGTCTTTTCAAAGATAGACTCAAGCCTTATGGTTTCCAACAGACTGCTTTATGCTCCTTATTACCTTAAGATCGTACCGGAGAATATCTATTACTGGCATGCGGCAGAGAAGAAAGGAGACGGCACAGGCGGTTTCGTACTGGATAAAGAAGGAACGAAAGAACTTATCAAGAAGATAAGGGCAACGGCCACTTATACAAGAACCCAGGACGAATATGATAAATTTATTGAAAAATCAATGACAACATCTTCAAAGGATCTGAAGATAAGGGTTCTTAACGGCGCTAACGCGACGGGACTGGCCGGAAAATACAAGAATCTTCTGACAGAAAAGGGATATAATGTTGTTTCCGTAGGAGATTACGGCAAGGAGATCTCAAGGAGCCTTATAATCACAGCGAAAGAGAACAAAGGATATGATCTTGCCAATTACTTTAAGAATGCCGCGATAAGCTGCGAGCCTGACAAGGTTCCGGCGGGTGTGGATATTCTTATCGTTGTAGGAAAGCAGGATATAATAAGTTGATCTGTCTGAATGACAGACACCAATAAATACTGCGGAGCAGGGAAGTGGTATTATAGTACGTTTAAATGAAGAAGCAGAGAACAATCTTTTTTTGAAAAATGAAGACAATTTAAGATTTAAGGTCGAGGAGTTCCTGGATAACGGCGTATTCAGCCTTATTACGATCGCGTCAAGAGATGTGCTCGCGGATCTGGAATCCGGATCCTACGGCATGAAAGAAGATGAGGACGACATCATCGTACCGGATGAGTATGTAATGAACCTTGTCAATGATAAAAGTGATGACAGTCTTCAGAATGATATGAGTTCCGATCCATTGGGCACTATTTTTGAAACACTCGGAAAAAGGATGGTTAACGTTTATGTTATCATCTCGGAAGAAAAGGACATTAATCTTATAGATGAGTATGCCAAAAGATATGCTCCTCATCTTAATCTTGAATACAGGGTTGTGACCAAAGAGGGACTGAATTCGGAGACGATTGTCAATGACATTAATTCGATCGTCCCGGATGTGGTCATGACATATCTTGACCATGCGGCGGCTAAGGAATGGTTCAGAAAGAGCAGGCAGCTCATGAACGTCGCGCTTGGTGTAAGCATAGCGAAATCCGCCAAAGGAGACACTTTAAGACCTGCCGGAAACAGGGGGATAATGTCGAAGATAAGGTCGGTATTCGGCAGGTAAACCGGGATTTTCCTTTTATTGAAAATTAACAGTATAAAGCTTAAAATATGGTTAAAATAACCATAAAAATAAAATTCTAGTATTTTAGTATACAAAATGAACAAAAGCCAAAAATTTAATTTGGTCAATTACAATATAGTTTTGAAAACTATTTTGGTGTATTATTATTACTGTAATGTGAATAAGCTTTTTCAGCTTGCGATTTGCATTGAACTTTTATACCGCAAGGTATTAATTAATAACAGGAGGATATTTAATGGCTAGTTTATCATTAAAGAACGTTCAGAAAACATATCCTAACGGCTTCGTTGCAGTTAGAGATTTCAATCTTGAGATTGAAGACAAGGAGTTCGTAATCTTCGTAGGACCATCAGGCTGCGGTAAGTCAACTACACTTCGTATGGTTGCAGGTCTTGAGGATATCACAGGCGGTGAGCTGTGGATCGGAGACAAGCTGGTTAATGATGTTGAGCCTAAGGACAGAGATATCGCGATGGTATTCCAGAACTACGCTCTGTATCCGCATATGACCGTTTATGACAACATGGCATTCGGTCTTAAGCTTAGAAAGACACCGAAGGACAAGATTGACAAATTAGTTCATGAGGCTGCAAAGATCCTCGATATCGAGCATCTTCTCAATCGTAAGCCAAAGGCTTTATCAGGTGGACAGAGACAGCGTGTTGCCATGGGTCGTGCTATAGTTCGTGATCCTAAGGTATTCCTTATGGACGAGCCTCTTTCAAACCTTGATGCAAAACTTAGAGTACAGATGAGAATAGAGATCTCAAAGCTTCATCAGAGACTTGAGACAACTATCATCTACGTTACACATGACCAGACAGAGGCTATGACACTTGGTACCAGAATCGTTGTTATGAAGGACGGTGTTATCCAGCAGGTTGACTCTCCTGACAGACTTTATTCTAAGCCTAACAACTTATTCGTTGCAGGATTCATCGGATCACCTCAGATGAACTTCATCGAGTGTAATGTTGTAAGATCAGGAGCAGACGTTGTTCTTATGTTTGGTTCTCACTCAGTAAGAGTACCTGACAAGAAGGGTAGAGCGCTTCTTGACGGTGGATATGAAGGAAAGACCATTATTCTCGGTATCCGTCCTGAGGATATCCATGATGAGGAGATCTTCCTTACACAGAATCCTGGAACTATCGTTGATGCGACCATCAGAGTTTACGAAATGCTCGGTGCCGAAGTATTCTTATACTTCTCAATCGACCAGTTCGAAGTTACTGCAAGAGTTAATCCTCGTACAACAGCAAGACCTGGCGACAATATTAAAGTTGCTCTTGACCTTGCTAAGATGCATCTCTTCGATAAGGAGACAGAGGAAGTTATAGCTCCGTAGTAAATATCTGACATTCTTATTGAATACTTATTTTTTACTCATATAGTTAACCTTCTTAATGGAACCGCGTGACTTTATTAAGTCAAGCGGTTCTTTACTTTGTAAGGATTTTATGCTAGAATATGTTGGATAACAAGTTACTATAGGAACCTTGGAGTTTTCAACTTTTTTAGGGACTGTGAATAGTAACTGAAAAGATACTTCTGATTTTTTCCATAGTTTTAATAAAAGGAGTACGGACATGATTTCGAATCAGATTTTACAGAGCACTATCGAAGGGTTACAGAGCATTACAAGAGTTGATATTTGTGTTATGGATACGGAGGGCACGGTTCAGGCAAGTACATTTGCCAATCCGGAGACCTATGAGAATGCGGCGAACGCGTTTGTTGATTCCCCTGCCGACAGCATGGCTCTGCAGGGATGTCAGTTTTTCAAGGTATTTGATGAAAATCAGCTGGAATATGTGGTTATCGTAAAAGGCGACAGCGACGACGTATACATGATCGGAAAGATGGCTGCGTTCCATGTGCAGAATCTTCTTGTCGCTTATAAGGAAAGATATGATAAGGATAATTTCGTGAAGAACCTCCTTCTTGATAATCTTCTTCTGGTGGATATTTACAACAGAGCCAAGAAGCTTCATATCGAGACCGATGTCAGAAGAGTTGTATACATCATAGAGACCAAGAATGATAAAGACGTTAATGCCTTAGAGACGGTAAGAGGTTTGTTCTCAGCGAAAACCAAGGATTTTGTTACCGCTGTTGATGAGAAGAATATCATAATAGTCAAGGAAGTTAAGCCGGGAGAGGACTATGAGGATCTGGATAAGACTGCAAAGACTATTCTCGATATGCTCAACACGGAAGCCATGGCGAAGGTTCATGTGGCCTACGGAACTATCGTCAATGAGATCAAAGATGTGTCAAGGTCTTATAAGGAAGCAAAGATGGCTCTGGATGTAGGAAAGATCTTCTATGAAGACAGAAAGATCGTTGCATACGGAAGTCTTGGAATAGGAAGACTTATTTATCAGCTTCCGATGCCTCTGTGCAAGATGTTCATAAGGGAGATATTCGATGGAAAGTCGCCTGATGAATTCGATGAGGAGACTCTTTCAACCATCAATAAGTTCTTTGAGAACAGCCTTAATGTGTCAGAGACTTCAAGACAGCTTTACATTCACAGGAATACACTCGTTTACAGGCTTGATAAGCTGCAAAAGAGCACCAATCTCGATCTTCGCGTATTTGATGACGCGATCACGTTTAAGATCGCGTTAATGGTGGTAAAATATATGAATTATATGCAGAGCCTTGATTACTAGGATTTCTGCGGATAAATGTTCCTTGAGAACATGCGCGCCCCGCAAATGCTGCCGCGTTTTGCGGGACGTCGCATGCGGCTCGGGATCTTAAGAGCGAGTCTTGACAGAAAGGAATGTCTTATTAATGAGCGAGTACAACAGCAGATTAAGACAGTTTCGCGATGGGGATAAACCGGCTTTGGAGCTGGTAAATGTAAGCATGGCTTATCAGAAAGATATGGAGGTTATCAAGGACGTAAGCTTTTCGATAGATAAGGGTGAATTTGTATTTATAGTCGGACATACCGGTTCAGGCAAGTCGACGCTGATAAAGCTTCTTATGAGAAGCCTTCGTCCTACAGCCGGGAAGATTTATTTCAACGGACAGGATACATCCAGGATGAGGGGAAATAATCTGATAAAGTTCAGAAGAAAGCTGGGAGTTGTCTTTCAGGATTTCAAGCTCTTAAAGGACAGAAATGTATATGAAAATGTGGCATTTGCACAGAGAGTAATAGAAAAGTCCAATAAAGAGATAGCTAAGAATGTTCCGTCTGTTCTTTCCATCGTAGGTCTTTCGGACAAGTATAACGCCAATCCGAAAGAACTTTCGGGCGGAGAGCAGCAGAGAGTGGCCGTGGCAAGAGCGCTGGTCAATAATCCTTTGATACTGCTTGCCGATGAACCGACAGGAAACCTTGATCCGAAGACTTCGTGGGAGATCATGAATCTTCTGGATGATATCAATAAATGCGGGACAACCGTCATAGTGGTGACCCACAGTGAAGATATTGTAAATGCAATGCAGAAAAGAGTTATCCGCATGGAAAACGGACAGCTTAAAAGTGACGTAAGAAAAGGCGGATACGACATTGAAGATTAGAACAATTTTTTACAGCATAAGGCAGGGCTTTAAGAATATCCGCAGGCACAGCTTTTTTTCTCTTGCGGCTGTGGGAACTATCACTGTAAGCCTTGTTCTTTTTGGTTTTTTTTATTTTGTGACACAGAATGTTGAATATATCATCGACAATCTACAGTCGGAGATCGCAATATCGGTCTTCTTTAATGAAGATACTGATGATGAGAAGATCAGTGATATAGGCGATGCGATAAAGGCAAGAGAAGAAGTCATGAGCGTGGAATATATTTCACCTGACGAAGCGCTGGAGATTTATAAGAAGACTTATGAGCAGGGCGAGGAATTTTCGGAGACATTTAAGGATTTCAACCCTCTGGAAAATTATGATTCCTATACGGTCTATCTTAAAGATGTATCCAGACAGGACGAGCTGGTTGAATACATTGAGAGTCTTGACGGAGTCAGGGTGGTAAAGAGCGATAAGACCGTTGCAAAGAATTTTTCGTTGTTTAATAGTGTTATCGGATATATTTGCACAGGAATAATTGTGCTTCTGATCGCAGTAGCTATTTTCCTTATCGCCAATATCATTTCCATGGGTATCACGGTGAGAGCCGAAGAGATCGAGATAATGAAGAATATCGGAGCGACGAATGCATTCATCAGGGCTCCTTTCATGGTGGAGGGATTTACCATAGGGTTTACCGGAGCTGTCGTACCGCTTCTTATCCTGTACCCGCTCTACAGCAGGGTCGCGGAATATGTAGCCGGCAGATACGGAAAAGTGCTGGGTGGAAAGCTTGTATTCATTCCGACGCATGATATATTTATAAGACTCATTCCGATAATGCTTGGTATAGGCATCGGGATCGGATTGATAGGAACGGTGTTTACTCTTGTTCGAAAACTTAGGAGGTAATATTTTGAAAATATTTCTGAAAAAAAGACTTCCGTTTATTCTGGCGCTCATTCTGACCGTGACGCCTGTTCTTGCCGTGTCGGGAATAAGATCCCATGCCGATGAGCCGGAGGATGCGGATATAAGGAAGACTCAGGGAAAGATAACGGAACTTGACCGCAAGAAGAAAGAGACCGAGGAAATGATCGAAGAGCTTAACAAAGCCAAAGAAGATACCAAGGTCTATGTCGAAAAACTTGATGCCGAGGTCAACAGGCTTTATAACGAGATCAAGGATATCGAAGCGGATATAGTTGTCTGCAACGATGAGATAGCGGTAACGAAGAAAGAGGTCGAAAAAGCCGTAGAGGAAGAAAACCGCCAGTACAACGCAATGGTGGACAGGATAAGGTATACCTATGAGAACGGCAGTGATAATTATATGGATATAATATTTACCTCCGGAAGTCTCGTAGAGCTTATGAACAATGCGGAATATGTTCAAAAGATCGCCGAATATGACAGAAATATTCTTTCAGGATATAAGAAGGCTAAAAAGGTCGTTATGGACAGACAGGCGAAGCTTGAAGAACAGCTTGATAAGCTTGAGGAAAAGCAGAGCGAGCTGGAGCTTGAAAAGAGCACTGTTGATAAACTGCTTGCGGATAAACAGGCAGAGCTTGAAGCTTATGAGAAGAAGCTGATCGAAAATGAAGAACTCTTACAGCAGTATCTTGAAGAACAGGCGCAGGAGGAAGCCAATCTCGAAGCTTTATTCGAACAGAAAAGACAGAGGATATTGGAAGAAGAAAGAAAAAGACAGGAAGAGGAGAGAAAGCGTAAGGAGGAAGAAAGAAAACGCAGGGAGGAGGAAAAGAAGCATAAGGAAGAGGAGAGAAAACGCAAAGAAGCTGAACTTAAAAAGAAACTTGAAGAGGATAAGAAGAAAGCCGAGCAGACCGGTGAAAAGATCAATGAGGACGACTATAAGCTTCCTGAAGAACCGGATGTGGATGAACCTTATGAAGATACATCGGGACTTACCGGGATCGATGCGGCGGCGCATGAAAGCTTCTTATGGCCTACAAAGTGCAAAAGGATATCTTCTTACTTTGGTTCACGTGTTTCTCCGATCCCGGGCGCCAGCTCTAACCATGGTGGAATAGATATAGGCGCAACGACTCCGGGCGTCTGGGGAGATCCTATTTACGCAACGAAGAGCGGAAGAGTTGTTGCGGTGCTTCATACGGCAAAGGGCGGAAATGTGTTGTGGATCTGTCACGGAGATCTGTATTCCGTTTATATGCACTGTCAATCTATACTGGTCAAGGAAGGCGAGACGGTAAAGCGCGGTCAGACGGTGGCTCTTATGGGAAGTACGGGTAATTCAAGCGCAGCGCATCTGCATTTCGGAATCTTCCATTATGTTGGAAACACGAGGATAATGCTTAATCCGCTGGATTATGTATCACCATAGTACTGATTATACTTCATCAGAAAACAGCCTGATAAGTTGCAATAGAGCACGAAGAGCAGAATTTTCGAATGTTTTTGAGGAAATGTGAATAGTACCGGAATAAAGAACCCTGCATTGCATATGAAAGGATTAGAATGTCTGATAATTTAAATGAAAACGAACAGAAACAAAATGAACCGTCACAGGATAAGATGATAATACCTGTCAGTGAAGACGATATGCCGAGGGGAAGTGAAAGCTTCCTTTCGGGTTTTTTCACGGGCGCTCTGGCGGCGATATCGGTATTTCTTTTTGTAATACTCGTGGTGCTGATCGTAGCGGGCAAAAGGATAGGATTTGTCAATGTCAGCAATAAATACGATAATACCGGAAAGATAGACAATATTGAAGAAGATATGGATCTTATCGAAAAAAAGATCAAATATCTGTCTGCGGTAATAAAGAAGTATCATCTATTTGATGTTGAAGATTCGCAGCTTGTTGAGGGAATCTTCAGCGGGATGATCAACAGTCTCGATGACAAGTATTCGGTATATCTTGGTGAAAAGCAGCTTAAAGAACTTTTGAATTCTTCCGACGGAAACTATGAAGGAATAGGATGTTTAGTGAATACCAACGATAATGGAGAGATACAGATCGAAGAGATTATGGAAGGCAGCGGCGCTAAAGAAGCAGGACTTGTTGCCGGCGATGTTATACTGGAAGTTGACGGGGTTGCGCTGAACGATCAGAATTCAGCCGAAGCTACAAGACGGATCAAAAGTTCGGAAAATAAGAGTATTAAGCTGAAACTGAGAAGGGCCGGTTCGGGTCTGATCGAGGAAGTGTCGGTTACAAAGGGAAATGTCGAGTATATTTCTGCCATGGGAAAGATGCTTGATGACAATATAGCTTATATAGGCATATCGGGCTTTGAGAATAATACGCCGAAGCAGTTCAGTGATGCAGTCGAAAAACTGCTTAAAGAAAAACCGGCAGGATTTATAATCGATCTGAGAAGCAACCCGGGTGGAACCCTTGAATCGGTAACGGGTATCGCGGACAGGATACTTCCGAAGGGGCTTCTGGTATATACACAGGATAAGAACGGAGAAGAGGTCGACAGGGTTGAGACGACTGATAACGAGAGTATAAGTGAACCTGTTGTTGTACTTGTTAATGAATCAAGCGCCAGCGCGTCTGAGGTTCTGGCCGGAGCGATAAAGGACAGAAAAGCCGGAAAGCTGGTGGGAAAGAAGACATTCGGAAAGGGAATTGTGCAGTCGGTGATCACGCTTTCCGATGGTTCCGCGATAAAGCTCACAACTTCAAAATACTTCACACCGGGCGGACATTATATCCATGGTATAGGCATAGAACCTGATTATGAAGTGGATTTTGATGTTGCAAAATTTACTGAAGACGGCACAGATACACAGCTTGAGAAAGCTAAAGAAGTCATAAAAGAGATGAAAGGAAATAAAGAATGAAATTTATAGCGACACCGGTAAAGGGAATGAATGATTTTCTTCCGGAACAGATGAGACTGAGGGAATACGTTTTAAAGATGATAAAGGAAACATATGCTTCTTACGGTTTCGACCAGATCGAGACTCCTGCGATGGAGCATATAGAAAATCTTACGAGCGACCAGGGCGGAGAAAATGAAAAGCTTATCTTCAAGGTAATGAAGAGAGGAGCAGAACTTGCCAGAGCGCTTGAAAAAGAGAATGGCGAGCTTGCGGACAACGGCTTAAGATATGACCTTACGGTTCCTCTTTCAAGATATTACGCCAATAACGGAAACCAGCTTCCGCCTATTTTCAAGGCTTTGCAGATTGGAAATGTATGGAGGGCTGACAAGCCTCAGAAAGGACGTTTCAGACAGTTCACACAGTGCGACATAGATATTCTCGGAGATGAGTCGATAGTAGCGGAGATAGAGCTTATAACGGCTACAACGACGGTCCTTCACAGTATCCTGTCAAAGGTTGACATAAAGGATTTTACCGTTCACATCAATGACAGAAGGATATTAAAAGCAATGGCGGCCTATGCGGGTTTCAGGGAAGAAGATTACAATACAGTCTTTATTATCCTTGACAAGCTTGACAAGATCGGCATCGACGGTGTTAAGGAAGCTCTGCTTGAAGACGGATTTGAAGAGCAGGCTGTTGAAAGATATACGCAGCTTTACAAGAACCTTGGTGAAGGCATGAGCTGCAAAGATTTCTGCGAAAAGCTGACGGAAGACTTTATAGATAAAAATGTCATTGAAGGACTTGACGAGATCATGAACTGCTGCCAAAGCATGGTTAAGGAAGGAGTAAAGCTTGTCTTTGATCCAACGCTCGTCAGGGGAATGTCCTACTATACAGGAACGATCTTTGAGATAACGCTTGACAATTATAACTTTTCTGTTGCAGGCGGCGGACGTTATGATGAGATGGTAGGAAAGTTCAATAATCAGAAGGTATGCGCCTGCGGATTCTCATTGGGATTTGAAAGGATCATCACGATACTCAGTGATTTTGATACCTCCGCTATCACAAGGACCGGGGAAAAGACAGCCTTCCTTATAGACAGAAAAGCTTCTTATGAAACCATTGGCAGAACTTTTAAAGAGGCTGCCGAATTAAGACAAAACGGTAATACCGTTACGGTGATGCCGCTCAAGAAAAATGCCAGATTCCAGGTGGAAAAGCTTGAATCGGACGGATATACCAATATTAAAAAGATTTACGAATAAATAACGGAAGACCAGTAAATATGCAGGATGATAAGTCCTGCATATTCATTTATGCACACGCAGGGCGTAAGGAAGATGTCAGATTTTTTCTGATAGAACACTTGTTCGCACCTGCTGTATGTGTTATAATACGTGCATAGGAAAATAATTTGAGGTGATGTGGATCATGGATAGATTTGTCCTGCATTCCGATTATGAACCCTGCGGGGATCAGCCGCAGGCTATAGATGAGCTTGTAAATGGATTTAAGGAAGGCAACCAGTTCCAGACGCTTTTGGGAGTTACCGGTTCCGGCAAGACTTTTACAATGGCGAATATTATTGAAAAACTGAACAGACCGACTCTGGTTATCGCTCACAATAAGACTCTTGCGGCGCAGCTTTACAGTGAGTTCAAGGAATTCTTTCCTGAAAACGCGGTTGAGTATTTTGTATCTTACTATGATTATTATCAGCCGGAAGCTTATGTGGCGGCAACCGATACCTATATAGAAAAAGATTCATCGATCAACGATGAGATTGACAAGCTCAGGCATTCGGCGACGGCATCACTTTGCGAGAGAAGGGATGTCATCATAGTCGCGTCCGTTTCATGTATATATGGTCTGGGCGCGCCGGTGGATTACAACAGCATGGCGTTATCGCTGAGACCCGGAATGATGAAGGACAGGGACGAGGTTGTAAGAAGACTGGTGGATATCCAATATGTCAGAAATGAGATGGATTTTAAGAGAGGCGTATTCCGCATCAGGGGAGATGTCCTTGAGATATATCCGGTATTCAGCGATAAGACTGCCATCAGGGTGGAATTTTTCGGAGATGAAGTGGAAAGGATATGTGAGATAGATGTATTAAAGGGAAATGTTAAGCGGGAGCTTGAGCACGTTGCCCTTTTTCCGGCCTCACACTATATAGTTCCTCCGGAGAAGATAGAACAGGCGATAAAGAATATCAGACTTGAGCTTAAAGAAAGAGTTGAATATTTCAGGAGTGAGGATAAACTTATTGAAGCACAGAGGATTGCGGAGAGGACCAACTTCGATATGGAGATGCTCAAGGAGACCGGAATCTGTTCGGGAATAGAGAATTATTCAAGACATCTTGCGGGACTTCCTGCGGGAACGCCGCCGTATACTCTTATGGATTATTTCCCTGAAGATTATCTCATCATGGTTGACGAGTCGCATATCACCATACCTCAGATAAGGGGAATGTACGCGGGAGACCAGTCGAGAAAACAGACTCTTGTAGAGTATGGTTTCAGGCTCCCTTCGGCTAAGGACAACAGACCGCTGAACTTTGAAGAATTTGAGGGCAAGATCAACCAGATGCTCTTTGTCTCGGCTACGCCTTCCGTTTATGAAAGGGAACATGAGCTGTTTCGGGCAAGTCAGGTCATAAGACCTACGGGACTTCTGGATCCTGAGATATTCGTAAGACCTGTTGCAGGTCAGATAGACGACCTTGCCGCAAGGATAAGGCAGCAGACGGCAGACGGATGCAAGGTTCTGGTTACCACCCTTACCAAGAGGATGGCGGAAGATCTGACAGAGTATCTTAAGAATATCGGAATAAGAGTAAGATATCTTCACTCCGATATAGATACACTTGAGAGGGCGCAGATCATCAGGGAGATGAGACTTGATGAATTCGATGTGCTTGTAGGTATCAATCTTTTGAGAGAGGGACTGGATATACCGGAGATATCGCTGGTTGCCATACTTGATGCGGATAAAGAAGGATTCTTAAGATCGGAGTCTTCACTGATCCAGACGATAGGCAGGGCTGCCAGAAACGCCAAGGGCCATGTTGTCATGTATGCGGATTCAATGACTGATTCCATGAAAAAGGCGATAGAAGAGACTCAGAGGAGACGAAGCATCCAGCAGGCTTACAATGAAGAGCATGGCATTACTCCGCAGACGATAATCAAAGAGGTAAGGGAAGCGATAAGCATAGGCAAAAAGACTGCCAAAGAACCTGCCGAGCTTAGGATAGAGCTTGAATCCATGACAGACAGAGAACTAAGGAAACTTGAAGCGGAGGTTACCAGAAAGATGTACAAGGCTGCGGCTGAACTCAACTTTGAAGAGGCGGCCGAACTGCGTGATAAGCTGAAGCTTATAAGGGAAAAGATGGATTAAGATAACCCGGCCGCGCGAAACAATCAGTGGAACCATCTTTGGTACCTTAACCAATAACGGCGCGGCAGGAACGCCATCGGCGTTCCTGATAATCAGAAAAAGGAGAAAAACAAGGTATGGCTAAGAGAGAAAAGGACGGATTATTTGAGTACGGCGCCATTTCCATCAGGGGAGCAAAGGTTCATAATCTGAAAAATATAGATCTTGAGATACCGAGGAACAGACTTGTGGTACTTACCGGATTAAGCGGTTCGGGAAAATCGTCACTTGCATTTGATACCATTTACGCCGAAGGACAGAGAAGGTATATGGAATCCCTGTCTTCTTATGCCAGAATGTTTCTTGGACAGATGGAAAAGCCTGATGTTGAAAGCATAGAGGGGCTTTCACCGGCGATCTCGATCGACCAGAAGTCAACCAACAGGAATCCTCGTTCAACGGTCGGGACTGTAACGGAGATATATGATTATTTCAGGCTTCTTTTCGCAAGGATAGGAATCCCGCATTGCCCGAAATGCGGCAGAGTTATCGAAAGTCAGACCGTAGATCAGATGGTCGATGAGATAATGAAGCTTGAAAAAGGAACAAAATTCATGCTTCTGGCCAGCGTAGTGCGAGGAAGAAAGGGAGAGCATACCAAGCTTTTTGAACAGGCGAAAAAAAGCGGATATGTCAGAGCCATAGTGGATGGCAGCATGTATGAGCTGTCCGAAGATATAAAGCTTGATAAGAATCTGAAACATAATATAGACATTGTTGTAGACAGGCTTATTGTAAAAGACGGAATACAGAGCAGGCTTGCCGACAGTATAGAAACGGTATTAAAACTTGCCGAAGGGCTGCTGACAGTTGATGTGATCGGCGGGGAGAGGATGACATTTTCACAGAGCTTTTCCTGTCCGGACTGCGGGATAAGCCTTGATGAACTGGAACCGAGGATATTTTCTTTTAATAATCCTTTCGGTGCATGTCCGGTCTGCCACGGCATAGGTTATAAGATGGAATTTGATGAAAGGCTGATGATACCCGATAAGAGCTTAAGCTTTAATCAGGGGTGCGTTGCTGTTACGGGATGGGCTTCGAGCGCCAATGAGGGAAGCTTCTCCCACGCTGTACTCGAAGCGCTCGCCAGGGAATACGATTTCAGTCTGGATACACCGTATAATGAACTTCCGAAGAAGATACAGGATGTATTTATCAACGGAACCGGAGGAAAAAAACTTAAGGTTTCGTATTCAAGCCAGAGAGGCAGAGGTGAGTACAATATAGAATTTGAAGGCCTTCTGGAAAATGTGCGCAGGCGTTACCGCGAGACTTCCGCGGAGAGCATGAAGCAGGAATATGAGAGCTATATGCTCACAACTCCATGCGAAAGCTGCAGGGGAATGAGGCTTAAGGAGACTTCGCTTGCTGTGACGATAGCGGACAAGAATATCTATGAGCTGACGCAGATGCCTGTGTTAAGGCTGGCGGAATTTATGGAAAAACTGGAGCTTACGCCTGTTCAGGAGAAGATTGGAAGACTGATAATAAAAGAGATCAATGCGAGGATACGTTTTCTTATAAATGTAGGACTTGATTATCTTACTCTCGGAAGAGGTACGGGAAGTCTTTCCGGAGGAGAGGCGCAGAGGATAAGACTTGCAACGCAGATCGGTTCGGGACTTGTGGGAGTTGCCTACATTCTCGATGAACCGAGCATAGGACTGCATCAGAGAGATAACGATAAGCTTCTTGATGCGCTGAAAGGACTGAGGGATCTCGGAAATACACTTATCGTGGTTGAGCATGATGAAGATACAATGTTTGCTGCTGATTATATAGTGGACGTTGGACCCGGCGCAGGAGACCACGGGGGTGAGATAGTCGCCGTCGGAGACGCGGAGGCGATCATGAAGAATAAGGAATCCGTAACGGGTGACTACCTTTCCGGAAGAAAGAAGATAGAAGTACCTGCCGTAAGGAGGGAGCCGACCGGACATATTACGGTCAGGGGAGCGAGACAGAATAATCTTAAGAATATTGATGTGGATTTCCCGCTCGGAGTATTTACCTGCGTGACCGGAGTGTCGGGTTCAGGAAAGAGTTCCCTGGTAAATGAGGTTCTGTATAAGACTCTTGCTTTCAGACTCAACAGGGCTAAGCAGATACCGGGGGACTGCGACGATGTTGAAGGGATTGATGTTCTTGATAAGGTTATAAATATAGACCAGTCTCCGATAGGAAGAACTCCCAGGTCAAATCCAGCTACTTATACCGGAGTCTTTGACCTGATAAGAGACCTTTATGCCAATACAACTGACGCAAAAGCAAGAGGCTACAGCAAGGGAAGATTCTCATTTAATGTAAGAGGCGGAAGATGCGAAGCCTGCAGCGGCGACGGAATAATAAAGATAGAGATGAATTTCCTTCCGGATGTATATGTGCCGTGTGAGGTATGTCAGGGACGAAGATATAACAGGGAGACCCTTGAGGTAAAATACAAGGGCAAGACGATCTCGGACGTCCTTAACATGACAGTGGAAGAAGCTATGGGATTTTTCGAGAATGTGCCGTCTATCAGAAGAAAGATAGAGACCATGAATGAAGTAGGCCTTTCGTATCTTAAGCTGGGCCAGCCTTCAACAGAGCTTTCGGGAGGAGAAGCCCAGAGAATAAAACTGGCGACGGAATTATCGAAGAAGAGCACAGGAAAGACCATTTATATACTTGATGAACCGACTACGGGACTTCATTTCGCCGATGTGCATAAGCTCGTGAAGATACTCACAAAGCTTACAGAAGGTGGAAATACCGTTATTGTAATAGAACACAATCTGGATGTCATTAAGTGTGCGGATTATATTATCGATATCGGTCCGGAAGGCGGCGACAGGGGAGGACAGGTCATAGCGACAGGAACCCCGGAGGAGATAGCGGAGGATCCTGTAAGCTATACAGGAAAGTATATAAAGCCAAAACTGATGCGGGATTAAAAAAGGATAAGATAATTTGGCCGGGAGATAAATAATTGCTTTTGATAGGCTTGATACGCAGATAAAAGAAAGGAAAAATAAAATTGGAGGATAAAAGTAATTTTTTTGCAATGATGTCAAGAATGAAATATATAGAAAGATGGGCTCTGATGAGAAATTCCAGAGCGGAGAATATAAGCGAGCACTGTCTGGAAACCGCCATGATAGCCCATGCGCTGACGGTCATCAGCAATAAGAGATTTGGAAATGATCATGACGCTTCAAAGGCGGCGCTTATCGCGCTTTATCATGACGCTTCCGAGATAATAACGGGAGACATGCCGACGCCTGTAAAGTATTATAATGATGATATTAAGGAAGCCTATAAGGATATTGAAGATAAGGCCGGCAGAAAGCTTTTAAACATGCTTCCCGAATATATGCAGGAAGAATATGAATCGATATTCTTTAAGGACAGATCTGAAGAGATGCTCTGGAAATTCGTAAAAGCGGCAGACAAGATATCCGCATATATAAAATGCATTGAAGAACAGAATGCCGGTAATACTGAGTTCAGGAGCGCAAAGAATTCTATCGAGAAGATAATCGGGGAATCGGAACTGCCGGAGGTTAAGGTGTTCATGGATGAATTCATTGATTCTTACGGAAAGACGCTCGATGAATTATGCTGACAGTATAGTTTAAGACTTGCTTGCGCGCCCGGTCCCCGGTTTTCGCTGAACGATTCGCGAAAAACCGGGGACCGGGCATCGTTCCTGATCAAGCAGCTATTGATCCTTGAGCTGCTTTGGAACTTTGAACTGCTTTTGATCTCCGGGTTACTTCTGGTCGTTGAGCCTGTGGAGATGTTTGATAATTATCTCAATTTCATGCAGCTGTGAATCGCTCAACTCCTGAAGGGAATTGATGATACGGCTGAGGCTGTGGGACTTGCGGATCTTTCTGATATGGTACTCATCACTGATGACCTCGGAAGGACTTACTTCCAAAGCTTCACAAAGCCGGCAGATCACATTGACAGAAGGGTTTCTTTTTTCTAATTCAATGCTGCTCAGATAGCATAAGCTTATATCTGCTTTTTCGGACAGAAGTTCCTGACTCATGTGCTTTGACAGTCTGATCTCACGAATGCGTTCACCTATTGATGTGGTCATGCTGTTCACCCCCGATCTGTAGATATAAAATAAAGAAATCTTATATGTAGAGCCGGATTTCTTTGAATCTACCGTAACCGGTATTGTATATATACAGTACAAATTTATATAACGATAATTGGATAACTAGATTATACACTACTATTAAAGGCGTTTAAAGGAAAAACCTGTTCTTGACATCGCAGGCAGGATATTATAAGGTATTCGCATAAGGTTTTAATACCGGAGACGGTTAAAAGACCTATTATGTTTAAAATCCACAACAGGTTAAGCCCAAAGGAGAATAACAATGAGCAAAGAAATGGTTATCGTAATTGACTTTGGCGGACAGTACAACCAGCTGATCGCCAGACGTGTGCGTGAATGCAGCGTTTACTGCGAAGTGCATCCGCATACGATATCTATAGAAAAGATAAAAGAGATGGCTCCGAAAGGAATCATCCTTACGGGGGGTCCTAACAGTGTTTATGAAGAGGATTCGCCAAGATATTCAAAAGAATTATTTGAACTCGGCATTCCGGTTCTCGGTATCTGCTACGGATCACAGCTTATGGCCTATATGTTAGGCGGTAAAGTTGATACTGCCGAGATACGTGAATATGGCAAGACAGAAGTGAATGTAGATAAGAACAGCATTTTATTTGAGGATGTGTCCGAGAATACCATCTGCTGGATGAGCCATACCGACTATATCGCAGAAGTACCGGCAGGATTTAAGGTATCGGCGGTCACTCCGGTATGTCCGACAGCTGCAATGGAGGATCCTGAAAAGAAGCTTTATGCAACACAGTTCCATCCGGAAGTAGTACATACGGTTGAAGGCGTTAAGATGCTTTCCAACTTCGTATATAAGGTTTGCGGATGTACAGGCGACTGGAAGATGGATTCATTTGTCGAGACAACAATAAAGAATCTCCGTGAGAAGATCGGAAACGGAAAAGTATTGTGCGCCCTCTCAGGCGGCGTTGATTCATCCGTAGCTGCAGTACTTCTTGCAAAAGCAGTCGGAAAGCAGCTTACCTGTGTCTTCGTTGACCATGGTCTTCTTCGTAAAAATGAAGGAGATGAGGTAGAAGCAGTATTCGGACCGGACGGTCCATACGACCTTAACTTCATAAGAGTCAATGCAAAGGACAGATTCTACGCTAAGCTTGCCGGTGTAACAGAACCGGAGAAAAAGCGTAAGATAATAGGTGAAGAATTCATCCGCGTATTTGAAGAGGAAGCAAAGAAGATAGGCGCTGTAGACTTCCTGGTACAAGGAACGATCTACCCTGACGTTATAGAATCAGGACTCGGAAAATCCGCAGTGATAAAGAGCCACCACAATGTTGGAGGACTTCCTGACTATGTCGATTTCAAAGAGATCGTTGAACCGTTAAGACTTCTCTTTAAGGACGAAGTAAGAAAGGCCGGTACAGAACTCGGAATTCCGGATTACCTCGTGAACCGCCAGCCGTTCCCTGGACCGGGACTCGGTATAAGGATCATCGGCGAAGTAACCGAAGAGAAGGTCAAGATCGTTCAGGACGCGGACTACATCTACCGCGAGGAGATCGCCAAAGCTGGAGTGGACAAGGGACTCGGCCAGTATTTCGCAGCCCTCACCAATATGCGTTCGGTTGGCGTTATGGGCGATGGAAGAACATATGACTACGCCATCGCATTAAGAGCAGTCAACACATCCGACTTCATGACAGCAGAAGCTGCCCAGATACCTTGGGAGGTGCTGTCGATCGTGGCAAGCAGGATCGTCAATGAAGTTAAGGGTGTTAACAGAGTGATGTATGACTGCACGGGAAAACCGCCGGCAACGATTGAGTTCGAGTAGACCCGAAGTGGTTTAGAGGTCGGTATAACAAATCAAGTATTTTTAAGGCTTGAAATCATGTTAAGAAAACGTGTTTTCGGGCCTTTTTTATGTCATGATACGATTATGATACTGTTGTTTATAGAAAAAAACTGTATCGGAATTATTCCAGAATAAAGTCCAAATCCGGTTTTCATTTTTTATTTTCGCTATTGACAAAATAGACTATCCGTGATAGTCTACATGCTAGAGACTACAGATAATAGTCTGTCTTTGCAATAGTGTTTTATTTGTTAGAGCAGATGATACGAGAGGTTTATGTTATGCAGGAAATACAGTTAGGAGAGATTGAAAGCCGGTTTGCGGATATTATTTGGGAGAGAGAGCCTGTTAGCAGTTCAGAGCTTGTTAAGATATGTTCTGCAGAGTTTGGTTGGGCCAGGACCACGACACATAATGTTATCCGAAAACTGGTGGCAAAGGGGCTTATTTCAAATAATAAGGGGACTGTAACATCTCTTATATCCAGGGATAAGTTCTATTCCTTGCAGACAGTCAGGTTTGTTAATGATTCATTTGAAGGTTCGCTTCCAGCTTTTATAGCCGCTTTTACCAAAGGGAAAAGGCTTAGCTCAGAAGAAGCAGCTGAGATCAGGAAGCTTATAGATGAGGTAGGTGAGGATTAAGATATGCAGATTTCCGATGTTTTTATCAAACTTTTTAATATGAGCCTTTCAGCGAGCGTTCTTATTACGGTTATCATCTTGCTTAGATTTCTGCTTAAAAGAGCCCCGAAATGGATATTGCCTGTGCTTTGGGCTCTTGCGGGTGTCAGGCTGGTGTGTCCGATATCGATAAAAAGCAGTCACAGTCTGATGCCGGTAAGTGAGCCTGTGATAAAGAGCATATCGGATAATACGGTATTCCTTGATTCGGGCTTTGAGGTCATCGATAAGCCGGTAAACGGAATTATCGATCATAGTATAGACTCTTCGGTCACTACGCAGACTGCTGCAGGCATTGATGCCATATTAGTGTTGTCGATTATATGGATAATTGGGGCATTTATTATGCTTGCATTTGCCGCTATAAGTTATATCAGGCTTAGGATGAGGGTGGCGGTTTCTGTTCCTCTGGAGGATAATATCAGAGTATGCGATAACATAGAATCTCCTTTTGTTCTTGGTATTTTAAGACCTGTGATATACCTTCCGAGTGGTGTTAGCGAGTCTGATATCAGACATGTTTTGTCTCATGAGCGAGCTCATCTTAAGAGACTTGATAATCTGTGGAAGCCTCTGGGATATCTGCTGCTTATCGTATATTGGTTTAATCCGTTCATCTGGATCGCATTTATTCTGTTTTGCAAAGATATTGAACTAGCCTGTGATGAAAAGGTGATATCCGATTTTAAATTGCATGATAAAAAGGCTTATGCTACGGCACTTTTGAATCTTGGCATGAACAGGCGGATGGTTTTGGCCTGTCCTTTGGCTTTTGGAGAAGTTGGAGTTAAAGAAAGAGTTAAGAGTGTTATGAATTATAAAAAGCCTGCCTTCTGGATAGTTATTATTGCAGTAGTTATATGTGCTTTTGTGGCGGTAACATTTTTATCGGATCCAATAATCGAAAAGGCCGAGAATAATAGTCTTCCGGTTGAAAAAGAGGATGATGCGTCTTTAGATGAAAAGAACACAGGCGATATTACCGATGATAGTTATGAGCACAACCTGGTAGAAGGAAAGTACATTCAGGTTCTGTTTGAGGATCCTCACGGTGATTCAGAGGAAAGGTATCAGGTCGTTGTTGATGCCAACGGAAACGGAATAGAAGAGACTTATACACTTACCGATCTGATGTATAATGGAGGTGATGGCGGTTTTAGTCTGTCAGCTGAAGAGGATGGGCAGGAGTTAGAGCTTCCCAAGCCTGTAGCAGGAGATACGAGTCCGTTTTTGGCCAAGTGGAGTGAAGATGGAGTAGAGATACTTGCCGAGCAGCCGGACGGGGAAATGCTTTCTCTCGGAAAGATCGCCGCTGATGATGTAAAGGATCTTTATGATAAAAAGTCAAAAAATGAAAACTATGATTTCAGTTCAGGTCTGAAGGACGCGAATTGGTCACAGGAGATGTGTAGTGATGCAGCCAGCGGTATGGTAGCTTTAGGAGGATGCTTATATTTAAAGTATTATATACAGGGCCTTCTCGGTCATGCGGATTGCTTTGGGTATGGGCTTATCAGGCTTTCTATTGCAAAGGAGGGGTATTCTGTCAGATACTATTTCGCACCGGATATAGGAGGTGCTATTACGGTTCCGCTGTCAGAGTATCTTAGCGATGACACAGGGGAGATACTGATAAATGGTAATCCGGTAGAGACAGATTATGGAAGATCTTTTATATATTCCAAAGATGATATTGCAAACGCAATGAACGTTGTTATGGACGAGTTTATGAATTGGAAGGGGTGCGTGCTTCATAATATCCGTTATACATCGGACGATCGCAACAGTTTGGAGAATATTAATTGGGTGAATGAGCTTGATCCCGGAAAGAAATATGATCAGGTTATCGAGTTGTTGTCCGATTTCCATTCCCCGAAGGATCCGGATCGTTCAGAGAGTGCATTCAACGCCGATTCCGAATATACAGACTGGCACTGGTATCTTGCCCGTAAAAATGGGGGTGAGTGGAAGCTTATAACCTATGGGTATTGATCGTGCAATCTTCCTTGTATCATCAAATCGAAGGACCTGGGGTCACATAATGACGGGCGGGACGCCCGTCATTTGTTTTTATCTACCATTTATCTGCTACAACTGTAGATATCCAAACACGAATGTTAGCGGATGCGCTAAATGTCGAAGAAAAGGATATCTTAATTGAACAGGAGTCGGGGTACGCAGAAAAATCATTGCAGAAAATCCCCCTTTAACGCAATGCGTGGTTTTTGGGGCGGAGAGCG
>CACZSY010000249.1 GCA_902783965.1 uncultured Lachnospiraceae bacterium | reverse complement strand
TCGCCGAATTTCGACCTGACCTTTATGCTGCCTGCGTGCTTTTGTATTATAAGCAGAGCTATCGACAGGCCAAGCCCGTGCCCCGCTATATTTCTTCCTCTTACGTCATCGGCTCTGTAGAACCTGCCGAATATATTGTCGACATCTTTTTTCTTCATGCCGATCCCATCGTCCCTTATCCTTATCGCGCAGTATTTTCCCTCTCTCCGGCATCCAAGCCTTACATGTCCGCCGGACTGAGTATATTTAGCCGCATTGCTTGTAAACACCCTTATGGCTTGTTTTATGGACTGTTTATCCGCGAATATCGTTACATCCTCGATCTCATCACTTTCCACCGTCCTGTCTTCGGCGACCATGCGGGTTTCCCTGACCATTTCCGAAACGATCTCCCCGGCATTAACAAACTCTCTTTTAAGCTTAAGCGTCTTCTTATCATGTCTTGACAAAAACAGCAGTTTTTCCACAAGTTCCTGCATTGCCAGAGATTCAAGCCGTATAGCCTCAAGTCCTTCCTCCAGCACCTCCGGATCGCTCTTTCCCCACCGGTCAAGCATATTAATGTAGCCCTGCACGACGGCTATCGGAGTCCTGAGTTCATGTGAAGCGTCCGATACGAACTGCTTCTGGCTTTCATATGAAAGCTCCAGCCGGTCCAGCATGCTGTTAAACGTAGCCGCAAGATCCTTCAGTTCATTCTTGGTTCCCTCGACATTGAGCCTTTCGCTGTTAAGATTACCCGCGTTAAGCCTTTCCGCCGCCCTCGACATTTCCTCTATAGGCTTTAATATCGTCTTAAGCTGCCTTCTTCCGGTAAATAACATGAATACCGTGACCAGTATTATTACCGGCAGGATCCATATAAGGGCTTCCTTTAACGCTTCAAGCTCTCTTGAATTCCTCACCAGCTCCACAAGGCTGTAATCCTCCGCCTCCGGATTGCTCTTGTCCGCGATATAGATAAATATCATCATGAACATGAGCATGATTATCGCGGTATTGATCAGGAATAATCTCGCATAGTTAAATGTTATGCGAAATCTTAAAGAAAATCTCATTTTCCCGTAGAAATCTTCTTTCTTGCGCTGCAGCGGCCGGATCGTCGTTTCAAATATTTTCCTGAGTCCGTTTACGATACGCTTCATTGATCACCGGCGTCCTCATCTTTGATCATATATCCCACTCCCCTGACGGTTCCTATTATCTTAACTCCGAACCTGTCGTCAATCTTCTGTCTTAAATATCTGACATATACATCCACCACATTGGTATCTCCGAGATAATCATATCCCCAGACAACGCTGAGTATCGTCTCTCTCGTCATCGCATTGTTTCTGTTGTTCAAAAGATACGCCAAAAGCTCAAATTCCTTCTTGGTAAGATTAAGCGCTTCCCCGTCATAAAAAGCCTCATGGCTCGACAGATTAAGACTAAGCTTTCCTATTCCTATGGTCTGCGGCTTCTTCTTTTCTTCTTTATTGGCTCTTGCGAGACTTGTTCTTATCCTTGCAAGAAGCTCCTCTATGGCAAACGGTTTCGTCATATAGTCGTCTGCTCCAAGATCAAGACCGTTTACCTTATCCGCGATCTCGCCTCTTGCCGTCAGCATTATTATAGGAACATCCCGCTCCGCCTTTCTGACTTTCTTAAGTATCTCAAAACCGCTCATTGAAGGGAGCATTACGTCAAGCACCACAAGATCCGCTGCCTTATCCATTATAAGATCATATGCTTCCCTTCCGTCATGAACGGTAACAACCTCGTATCCCTCATGCGAAAGTTCAAGTTCCATGAACCTCGCAAGCCTTACTTCATCCTCCACTACAAGTATCTTAGCCATCGGTTCTCTTCCTTTCCGTCTTCCCGGCAGTCTTCTTCCCTCATCGCACTCTCTTTTTTTCCGCTAGGAGCAGCAGCTTACCAATGTACCCCCTCATATCATACTCCGCCCTTATAAATTCCGCGTAAAGCCGGATGCAGCTTTCCATCTCCGTCTCTGAAAGCGATTCTTTGCTGAAGAGCTGCTTATTGACATTACTCAGGAATATGAGGATGTCTTCAATTTCAAGCTCCTCATAGTATCCTGCCAGTTCCTCCGCAAATTCCCCGTAAGTCTTTTCATTAGAATAAACTATTCCCCTTTTCGCCGCAAGCGTCTCAAGGGTTTTTAACATATATTTAATCAGTCCGGCATCAGTGCTTATCCTGCGGTAGAACCTTTTTCTTTGTTCCCTGATGATTAGGTAAATGATAAATACCGCGATCATTACCGCAAGAAACGGCGTAAGTACCTTTAATACCTTCGTCATATCGATCCGGCTAACATGATCCTGTTTCGGTGCCGGTGTCGGCGTGTTCTTCGGCGCGGCGCTGTTTTCCGGAGCAGGTGTCGGGGTCGGCTTTACCGTTTCCGGCGCCTGGGTCTTAAGAGCAGGCGTAGTTGCCGCCGGTTCGGTTGCCGCCGGTCTGACCGTCGGTTTCTTTGTAGGCTCATTCTTTTTGGGGTTCATGATCTGTGAAAATGATCTTGTAACCTCCACAGGGACCCAGCCGTATCCGTAAAGATAGACCTCTATCCAGGCATGGGCGTTCGCCCCGTGAAGACTCACCCTGTACATCTTAAGCGAATCATTATATACCGCGTTATCCTTAAGATAAGCCCTGTCTGCCACATATCCTTCCACATATCTTACAGGCACGTTCATTGCCGCAAGCAGAAGGACCGCCGACTGGGCGTAATGCATGCAGTATCCCTTCTGGCTTGAAGTCAAAAAGAAATCAATATCATTTTCCCCGGAATTATTATAAGGCGGAGACAGTGTATAGGTCATATTTTCCGACAGATACCTGCTCACTATCCTTGCAAGCTCTATTGTTCTTTTGTTACTGAGTTCCCTTTCCTCCCTCAGGTCTTCAAGATAATAAAGCCTGTCGTCATTCAGTTGTTCCCGGAAAAGATCCGTGAGCGGTGATATGCTTGTTAAGTTGTCCGTATCATATCTTTGAAACGAAAAATCATCCTCCACATCATCGTCAGTCATAAGATAGTTATCCGAAAGATAGCTTTCCTCCCCGCCTCCGTTCACTTCCTTCCGGTATACATCTACATCAAATCCCGGACTGCTTATATCTACAACAGCGCTGAGTTTTTGCTCAAATTCCGAAGCTTCCGTATAAACCCTTCCGTCCTCATTGTACCATGTATCGCTTTCGATCTCACCATTCCGACCGGCTCCGACGCTGAAATAAGGTATATACTGCATCCCGTCTTTTTCTTTATTTCTGATCGTTATGATCCTCCTGTCCCCTTCCGGATCAAGGTACGTCACCGTGTCAGTATCGGCGTCCGCTCTTCCCGTGCGTATCATTTCCTGAAGGACTTCAATCTGCGTGGAATGGACTTCCTGTGTCCTTCCCTTGAAACCGAACCCTTTGACGGGCTTGTAGCTGTCAGCCACATATCCTTTGATATAGATCTCTTTATCTATGGAGCTTGTCTCTATGACTATCCTTTCTTTCTTATAGTCAAGATTGATCTTTCCCTCCGGAATATTGCCGAAAGCAAGTCCCCCGGATTTCTTGAGCTTACTTAAGATCTTATCCTTGTCTCTTCTAAAATCAAATTCAAACAGAGAATTCTTTTTATTATCATTATTATCGAGTGAAAATCCGTTATCCCGCGAATCATTCCCGAATATCTTTATGTTCAATTTAAAATTTTCATTAATATAATGCTGAAGATCCTGCGCTTTATCCTCAAGTTTTTTTCTCATGTCTATGGCATACTCTTCCTCATACCGGTCTTTTAATCCCGTCAGATATCCCGCCAGAAGGAAAACCGACACCGCGAGCATTGTCATGACAAGACCGGTCCTTACCGAATTCCTGTCCGTCTCCTGTGCGTTGACAAATCCTATAAATATCACAAAGCTTATCAAAAGCCAAATTCCCTGCGGCTTTTTTCCGACCATCATCGCAAGTCCGCAGCTTATGCACATCAGGATGAACATTACAAGACATCTTGCCCTGCTGCCCTTGGCGGAGATTATGGCTATTACGAATATCACCGCGCACAGCACCAGAAAAAATGTCACTCCGACCTTTCCTGAAGGATTGACCACAAGTTTTAAGGACATTCCGAAATACTGATTCAGGCATTCAAGATAATGCTTTAAAAATATCAGAAAGCCGTCCCTTATAAGATCCCTTCTTTTTACGACAACGGCGGCAAATATGACAGCCCACGCCGTTCCCCAGAGTTTTGCAGGATATTTTATCGTAGCGTTACAGAATTTTTTCGCCCATATATAAGAACCGGCAGCAACGTCGCTTATCAAGATCACCGAGAGAATGACTTCCGCTTCCTTGTCTTTTATCCCGACCGGAACCGAGAGCATCAGGATGCAGGCGCACACAAAGAAGGCTGTAACGGATACATACAGGATAAATGAAAGCGGGATCAGTTCTTCCTTTTCCGCCGTCTTCTTTATAGTTCCTATCCTTTTAGCCTTTATGAGTCTCTTTGTAAAAGAGGACTGTCTTTTGCTGTCCATCTCTTTTACATATCTTTTTTTATGCTTTTCAAGTCTTTTCTGGTTTTTCTGTATCTTTTTCTGATCTAATTTCTTTTCATCGGACATATTCCGTTAAACCCTTTCCGACTTACATTAATATTCACAGTCCCTGTTTCAGCAGCCCTTATACCTCATAGTACAAAAACTTCTCCGGTTCCTTCGGATCAAGATATTCCATGAATATCGCCGGATGCTCCCACGGATGTTCTGCCTTGCCGGTCACATATATCTCTTTCTTGATCGCCACCGGCTGTCTTGTGCAAAGCTCTTCCTCAACAGCCACGCTGCACCCGGCTGTTATATAATAAATGTGCGAATTCACCTTCCCGGCAAACTCTTCATAATAATCAAATACTATTCTTTCCTGAGAATATACCGGACAGGCCATTATCGCGGCGGCAAGTCCCGCAAGGTCTGTATCTTCGGTCACTCTCACCCGCTCAAGCCTGGAATCCTTAGCGTCATACCACGCCAGGATATGCGCGTTGCCGCTTAAGATAAGGGATGTGGAAAGCGAAAGCGCCGCCATCAGGAGGGTATCGGTGATCTTTTCCATATCAAAGCCGGCGCCCTTACTGTTAAGCTCTAAGAGGATCACCATTCCCTCTCCTACAGGAAGGCTCAGCTCCTTGACCATCATCTCGCCTTTTCGCGCTGACAGCTTCCAGTTAACGGTATTGAGCCTGTCTCCCGGCTCATAATTTCTGTGGTCAAATACCTCCGAAGGATCTTCGCCTTTCTGTGTCTTTGAAAAAATATCCGAATCGATCGCCGCATAGAGATTCTTCGGCGGCTCCGCATCCTGAGGCACCATCAGCTTCGGGATAACGGGAAATACCCTCTCACCCGCAGCCTTTACCGGCACGCCCGAAAGCCGCAGGAAAGAACAGAGCTTTGCTTTCTTTATGCTCACTCTCATATTGCCTGCGCAGGCGAGTTCCAGAGTAACGCTTTTTCTTATAAATCCCCTTCCTGCGGCGCACAGTTTCACATTTTCCGTCGCGAAAGTCTCATACAGCTCGTTTTCAAGCTGCAGCTGCGCGTTGATGAATAGCAGCGGACAAAAGCTCTTATTATTTATGTCAAACAGTATTTCCTGCTCCTCTCCCGAATAGGCCCTGTCTTTTCTTATCTCCAGATTGATCTCAACTTTTCTTCTTATAAAAAAGAGCAGTATGAAACAAATGAACGAAAACAGGGTCAGGCTTGCAAATATCAGCAGAAGGTTAAAGTCCTGATAAGTGATCATCCAGACTCCCAGGGGGATAAGCAGCAGCAACACTATAATGTTCTTCTTAACCATAATTCCTCCGGCGTCCTTATCTGTGTCTTGGCGACGGCACCGTCTTAAAGATATCCCTGATAACGTCATCAACTCCGCTGTTATTGATCTTCGCTTTGGTATTGAGCACGATCCTGTGTCCGAGAACCGCCGGTGCAACCTCTATGACATCCTCAGGTATGACATAATTTCTCCTGTTTAAAAACGCGCCTGCTTTACTCATATTTAAAAGCGCGATGCTCCCTCTCGGACTCACGCCCTGCTTTACCATCGGATGCTTTCTTGACGCCGCGCAGATGCCTGTAATGTATTTGAGCACGACATCGCTGACAAATGTCTCCGACGCCTGCTTTCTGATCTCAATCAGCTCCTGTCTTGAGATTATCTTATCTACCGATTCGAGCGTCACCTTTTCCTGCTTTGACTTTAACATCAGGAATTCGCTGTCTTCATCTGGATATCCCATGGACGCGCGCACCATAAACCTGTCCAGCTGCGATTCGGGCAGAAGCTGGGTTCCTGCCGAACCCGAAGGATTCTGGGTCGCGATAACGAAGAAAGGCTCCTCAAGCTTTCTCGTAACACCGTCTACCGTTACATTCCCCTCCTCCATAACCTCCAGAAGCGCGGACTGCGTCTTCGGCGAAGTCCTGTTGATCTCGTCCGCGAGGAAAAGATTGCAGAATACGGCTCCTTTTTTATATTCAAATTGATTATCGGAATTGATTATATTAAATCCCACAACATCCGACGGCATAACGTCCGGCGTAAATGAAAGCCTGTTCTGTTTCAGTTCCATGCTCCTTGAAAAAGCCATTGCCATCGTGGTCTTTCCCACGCCCGGTCTGTCTTCCAGAAGGATATGTCCTCCCGCTATTATCGTCATCATGACCGTCTTTATAACATCCTGTTTTCCTATTACCACCTTACATACCTCGTCCATGACGGCATAGGCTTTATCATAATTATCACTCATTAAATGTCTCCTCCATATATCTCATATCCGTCAGCCTCCGCAAAATGCTTCCCGCTCTTATAAGTACAGTTATCATATATTTTACCACATTTTTTCTCCCACTTCACCCGAAAAATGAAAATTATTGGATCGTTTAACAATAGTTTAACAATTTTATTTTTAAAATGACTTGCTTTTATCATTAAAATATTCTACATTATATACCGATAAAATACACGAAATAACTTTAAAGCCTGATATATTCCTTAATTATTTTTCAGGCTTTCTCCGGTCAGGCGGGCAGGCGCTTTTCCGGTGTCCATCCTTCCTGCAGAAAGCACATATAATGAGATCTGAAACACCAACTGAATCACCAACTGAATCACCAACCGGATCACCAACCGGATCACCAACGGATCCTCATAAAGATCAGGCGGCAGACTCCCGGACAGACAACGCAGAAAGCCCCGGATCCGCATCCGGTGGAAAACTGCGGATAGAAAGTCTCTGGATAAGAAGACTTTTTGGTCTTATTCTTATCCCTCTTATCATGTACTTGGCTTTTCAGATAAGCTATTCCTTGATGAACACGGGGTACGGCAAGAAACCGCAGTTTATTAGCCACATCCTGGGATTTATAATGTTTTACTGCATTTATCTTATGCTGCTCGCGCTTTTTAAGAATTCAAAGACAGCAGTCATTCCACTGTCCGCTTTCCTTGTGCTGCTGCTCATCGTAAACCAGTTTAAGATACACTATACCATGGAGCCGGTTCTTTTCACCGACCTGCTGCTGCTTAACGACGCCGGCTCGCTTGCCGATATAATGGGAGATACATTTCTTTCAACCTTTGTCTCCATGCTCCCGAGCATGCTGCTCATAGCGGTTGTTTTCGTTATCATCTGCATAGCCGCCAATATTTTTTCCTTAAGATTTGACGATCTTAAAGCAAGGATAGGCGCAACCGCAGCTTCGGTCATTGTCCTGCTCGTGCTGTTCATACCGAATCCGGTCATGACAAAGCTTATGAACAAGACATTTTTTGAAGTCATAGCTGAAAAGGACAACCATACCACTTCCAATATCGCCTATTACAACAAGCACGGTTTTATCGCGGGAATGTACGGACAGCTCATTTCCAACAGATTTGTCGAGCCAAAAGATTATGAAACCTGCATAGCGGATATCGAAAAGGAACTTGCCGTTCTCGAGAACACTCCCTGCAGCGGCGAATGGAAGAAGCCGAATATCATCATGGTATTTTCCGAATCCTTCTGGGATATAGACAAGATGGAGGACATACATTTTGACAAACCAGTCACCTCCAATTTCAACGCGCTCAAGGATAAAGGAATATTTTTCGATATGATATCCCCGTCCTACGGCGGCATATCGGCGAACGTCGAATTCGAGATGCTTACCGGAAGCAGCATAAAATATTACGGCAGCGGTTACATTCCGTATATGCAGCTTATGACCTCCGACTACTATTACAACACCCCTTCGGTGATAAAGGTTCTTAACGACAACGGCTACGATACCACGATAGCGAGCACATGGTCCGACAAGCTTTTTAACTGTAAAAATGTCTACGAGTATTTCGGCGTAAAGAACACTTTCTACAACACCGATATGCAGGCCGCGGAACTTAAAGGCGGACGCATCAGCGAGAAATATGTCGCCGACCGCATAATGGGTTACATGAACAGCAAGAAAAAAGGCACACCCGCCTTCTATATGTTCCTGACAGCCCAGACCCATATGCCGTATCCACGTGACCGCTATACCGAGAAAGAATATGATATAAAGATCGCTTCTAAAGGAAATATCAGCGATTTCGCGGCGGATTCCTTAAGATGCTACGCGCAGGGCGTATATGACGCCGACAAACAGCTCGGAAGACTTTATGAATACATACAAACCCTGGATGAGCCTACCCTTCTCATCTTCTACGGCGACCATCTTCCATATATCAACGAAGAGGACGGTTCGGACGCCTATCCGTCATTTTCGCACTTTAATACAGGCGATCCTCTGAAAGATACTTTCAGGAAATACAACACCCAGTGCCTGATACTCGGAAACTTCGATCTTGGCGAAGACAACATAGATATCCTCGGCCCGAACCTTGTAATGCCGTACATATTCAGCCGCACGGACCTGAAAGTTCCCGCCTACTTTAAATGGCTCGCTGAAAGAAAAGACGGTCTCGCCGCCGGCAATACCTTCATCTACGCCGACGCGAAGAAGAATCTATATACGAAAGAAGACCTTCCGGAAAACCTTAAAGAAGACCTTCACAGGCAGGAATGTCTTAACTGGCATTTCTTCGTGGAAGGACGATGAAAATCTTCGTGCAGGGACAATGAAAATCTTCGTGCAGGGACAATAGAAAAATTTTTTGAAAAAAAACAAAAAAAGTACTTGCATTTTCCCGGAAGCTGTAATATAATTGCTCTTGCGTCAAGGAAATGACGAAAAAAAGAGACGCGCGACTAGCTCAGTTGGTAGAGCACCTGACTCTTAATCAGGGTGTCCAGGGTTCGAACCCCTGGTCGCGCACATGAAAAGTATCGGTCTTGCAGAATGGCTGCGGGGTCGGTACTTTTCCCTTTTTATGCGTACACTTTCCTTGGATCTGTACGTGCCATTCCCCTCATGATATATTAATTTGTGCCGCTTTTTCCCCTCTTAGCCGCCTATTCCCAATAACCCACGGCAGCATTTTTCGCCTTTTTAGTCATTTGTGCTGCTTTTTCCCCTCTCAGCCTCCTGTTTCCTCTGCCCTCGGCAGCATTTTTCGCCTTTTTGGTCATTTGTGCTGCTTTTTCTACCTCGTGACCACCTGTTTCCGGCACCCTCGGCAGCATTT
>CACZSY010000248.1 GCA_902783965.1 uncultured Lachnospiraceae bacterium | reverse complement strand
TGCAGATAGCGGAAGCTTCTTCGAAGATATCCGCCATTTTCTTGCAGCCTGTGATAATTCCGGCATCATAATCCGGGATATCATATTCTTTCTTGTATCTGGCAAGCTTTTCATCACGGAACTCAGGAAGCGAAGCCTTGACCCTGTTAAGCCACTCTTCATCGATGATCACCGGCACCAGGTCAGGTTCAGGGAAATACCTGTAGTCCTGCGCGTCTTCTTTTGAACGCATCGCGTAGGAATATTCTTTGTTATCGTCCCATCTTCTGGTCTCCTGGATAACCTTGCCGCCGCCCTCTATGATGTCTATCTGTCTGTTCTTCTCATTTTCTATCGCTCTGGCGATAGCTCTGAAGGAATTGAGATTTTTCATCTCTGTCCTTGTACCGAATTTATCGCTGCCGGCCTCCCTTACGGAAAGGTTAACGTCAGCTCTCATCGAACCCTCGTTGAGCTTGCAGTCCGAAGCCCCGATATACTGGATGAGAAGTCTCAGCTTGTCAAGATATGCTATAACCTCATCGGCGCTTCTCATGTCAGGCTCGGAAACTATCTCAATAAGCGGCACGCCCGAACGGTTGAAGTCCACGATGGAAGCATCGTAGAAATCATCATGCACTAGCTTTCCGGCATCCTCTTCCATATGGATCTCATGTATCCCTACGGTCTTTCTGCCGCCGCTCTCAGTCTCTATCTCAACCCCGCCGTCGTGGCATATCGGCATATAAAGCTGTGATATCTGATAATTCTGAGGGTTGTCAGGATAAAAATAATTCTTTCTGTCAAATCTGTTGAACCTGTTTATCTCGCAGTTTGTCGCAAGTCCCACTGCCATCGCATATTCCACTACCTGCCTGTTGAGCACCGGAAGCGAACCCGGAAGTCCTGTACATACAGGACAGGTATGTGAATTAGGTTTTCCTCCGAACTGTGTGGAACATCCGCAGAATATCTTGGTCTTTGTGGCAAGCTCCACATGAACCTCAAGTCCTATGACGGTCTCATACTGTTTCATTTTCTTTCCTCCGATCCGAAACTGCGGTTCATGCCTGCGGCATGACGGTTTCCCCATTCTTCATTATTCCGAGCACATCACCCGCTGCCTTTTCATAAGCATAAGCGGCTTTAAGGATATTATCTTCTTTAAAGCAGTCCGCAATAAGCTGGAGTCCTATCGGCATACCGCTTCTGTCTTTTCCGCAAGGCACGCTGATACCCGGAAGTCCTGCAAGATTTACCGAGATCGTATATATATCTCCCAGATACATCTTGATCGGATCTTTAAGGCTCTCATTAAGCTTAGGCGCGGTCGTCGGAGCCGCTGGAGCGAGTATGATATCATATTTTGCGAACGCACGGTCAAACGCCTGTTTTATCAGAGCCTTGGTCTTTAACGCCTTAAGATAATAAGCGTCATAATATCCGCTGCTCAATACAAACGATCCGAGCATTATCCTTCTTTTTACCTCAGGTCCGAAGCCTTCGGATCTGGTCTTTTTATACATGTTGTGAAGGTCGCTGTAGTCCGCAGTCCTGTATCCGTATTTAACTCCATCGAACCTCGCGAGGTTGGAGCTGGCTTCCGCGGAAGCTATTACATAGTACGCAGGTATCGCGTATTCCACCAGACTTAAGTCGAATTCCTCGATCTCGGCTCCGAGTCCTCTGAGCGTGTCCGCAGCCTTCATGATGCTGTTTCTGACGTCCTCATCAAGCCCTTCACCAAAATAATCCTTAGGGATACCTATCTTCATTCCCCTGACATCCTCACTCAAGGCGGCTGAGAAATCATACCTGTCCCTCTTGATGCTGGTGCTGTCCTTAGGATCGTATCCCGAGATGATATCGAGGATCGCGGCGCATTCTTCCACGCTTCTTGCAACAGGTCCTATCTGGTCAAGTGAAGAACCGTAAGCTATAAGTCCGTATCTGGACACGGTTCCGTAAGTAGGCTTTATGCCTGTGACTCCGGTAAATGAGCTTGGCTGCCTTATCGATCCGCCGGTATCTGAGCCGAGCGCGTAAGAACACTCGAAAGCCGCTACCGCTGCGCACGAACCGCCTGACGATCCTCCCGGAACCCTGGTAATATCCCACGGATTTCTGGTCGGTCCGAAAGCGGAAGTCTCCGTAGTGCTTCCCATGGCAAACTCATCCATATTGGTCTTACCCACTATCACAGCTCCTGCCTCTTCAAGCTTTGTCACTGCGGTCGCTGTATAAGTCGGAATATAATTTCCAAGTATCTTGGAGCTGCAGGTCGTAAGCAGCCCCTTTGTGCACATATTGTCTTTAATTCCCACCGGGACTCCGGCTATAGGAGAAACAAGCTTTCCTTCATCAATGAGCTTCTGGACTTCGGCCGCCCTTTTCATCGCATTTTCTTCGTCAACCGTTACAAAGCTGTTGATCTTGCTCTCAAAAGCCCTGATATTCTCAAAACTCGCGCTCACAGCCTCTTTAACACTGACTTCCCTGTTTCTGATCAGCTCTCCGAGCTTAAGCGCGGATAATTTCATAAGTTCCATTACATAATCCTCCATTCGGCAGCGCTTATATATGACAGCCGGCTCTTTCCTATCTCCGCTCCTGTACTTTACGTCCCTCGCCGCCTGAGAAAATATTGCCCCCGCCTTCGCTTCGCCAAGAGGCGCGGGTCATTTCCATCTTTTCCTTAGACAACCGTCTTAGGAACCATAAATCCGTCCCTGTATTCTTCAGGCGCATTCGCAAGTGTATCGGCGCTTCCGTCCCCGTTAGTCACCACATCTTCACGAAATACATTTTTCACATCAAAGATATGGCACATAGGAACTACATTATCTGTGTCAAGCTCATTCAGCTTATCCACATAATCAAGCATGCTCGCCATATCCTTCTTCGCCGCTTCCTTTTCCTCGTCGGAAAGCTCAAGCTTGGCAAGAATGCCTACATATTCGATCGTCTCATCATCAATATAATTTGCCATAAAAATCTCCTTTTTACGCCCTGAGCTTTTTGATCCTGTCGATAGCTTCGACCGTATTCTCATGCGTTCCGAAAGCTGTAAGACGGAAATATCCTTCACCCGCAGGTCCGAAGCCCGAACCCGGAGTTCCTACGACATTTGCCTCATTTAAAAGATAATCAAAGAACTCCCATGAAGTCATGCCGTCTGTCTTAAGCCAGATATAAGGAGCGTTCACACCACCCGATACAGTAAAGCCCGCTTCTTTTAATCCTTCAAGAATTGTCTTTGCGTTCTGCATATAGTATCCAACAAGCTCTCTGATCTCCTGCTTTCCTTCCGGAGTGTAGCAAGCGGCGCCGGCAGCCTGGATGATGTAAGGAGCGCCGTTGAACTTGGTTCCGTGTCTTCTTGCCCAGAGGCTGTTAAGCATCACACCGTCACATACGATATCCTTAGGAACAACCGTGAATCCAAGTCTTGTTCCAGTAAATCCCGCGTTCTTTGAAAAGCTTCTTATCTCTATCGCGCATTTTCTTGCGCCGTCGCACTCATAGATAGTATGAGGCACGTTCTCCTCGGAAATATACGCCTCGTATGCCGCGTCATAGATTATGACCGCGTTGTTGGCAAGCGCGTAATCAACCCACTTCTGAAGCTCATCTTTCGTAATAGTCGCTCCCGTAGGGTTGTTAGGGAAGCAAAGGTAGATGATATCCGGAACCTGCTCAGGAAGTTGCGGCGCGAATCCGTTCTCCTCAAGGCAAGGCATATAGATGACGTTGGTCCAGCGGCTGTTCGCGCTGTCATAGTCTCCTGTCCTTCCAGCCATAGCATTGGTATCCACATATACAGGATATACAGGGTCGCATACCGCGATCTTATTATCTTTCGCAAAAATATCACCTATATTTCCCGAATCGCTCTTGGCTCCGTCGCTTATAAATATCTCATCTATTCCGATCTTTGCGCCTCTTGCCTCATAATCATTCTTCGCGATGGCGCTTCTTAAAAATTCATATCCGAGATCAGGGGCGTATCCCTTGAAAGTTTCTCTAGCCGCCATCTCGTCAACAGCTTCATGAAGTCTCTTTATGATCGAAGGCGAAAGAGGCTGGGTAACGTCTCCTATTCCAAGCCTTATGATCTTTTTATCAGGGTTGGTCGCCGTAAACGCGTTAACCTTCTTTGCTATTGTTGAAAAAAGGTAGCTGCCCGGCAGCTTAAGGTAATTGTCATTAATCTTATACATGTTTCTTCTCCTTGCTTTGAACTCTTATCTGTACATTATAGGTTTAATCATAAATATTTGTCAATATACGAAAGTGCGTAGTGACTGTTCTCTCAGGAGGTATTTTCTCAGCCGCCCAAAGGATCACACGCCGGTCCCGGCTTTATAAGAACTGACAGCTTTTTCCACCATTCTGAAATTATTCAGCAGCACATCCGAATAATTGGCGTTCTTTACTGCCTGCGTTATCCTTCTTACATAATCGTTAAGCTTGACCGTATACTCTGTATCCGTTATCTGTCCTTCAGAGACATAGGTCAGCCCCTTTTCCCAGCTTGCGGTAAGCTTCGGATTTAAAAGTGAAGCTATCGAAAGTCTCACTACCTCGTAGATAAGCTCTCCCTTCTTGGAAGGCATTATAACCTGCGTCTTTTTATTCAGGTTAAGATATCCTATCTTTACAAGCTTGTTAAGTATCTCCGCCCTCGTTGCCGAAGTGCCTATGCCGCTCGACTTTATCTGAGCCCGCAGCTCTTCATCTTCGATCAGCTGTCCAGCGTTTTCCATTGCAAGTATAAGGGTTCCGGAAGTATACCTCTTCGGTGGGACAGTCTCGCCCTCCTTTATCTCAATATCCCCGAGCGGAACCTTCATTCCTTTCTTAAGGCCGCTTAAAAACTTAAGAAGCGCGGCACAATCGGCTCCGATCTCCTGCTCTTCGCCGTCCATACCGCTGTCTGTCCCGCCGTTCCCTTCGGTGCTTTTGCCGTTCTTTTTGACGTTATTCTCCCCGGCGCCCGTTTCCTTTTCGGCTTTAGGGATCCCGGAAACCTTCATATATCCTTCTTCTTTTAAAAGCTTAAGTCCCTGAAAAAAATGTTCTCTGTTCTTTTCACCATTATAAAGCATAAATTCCGCCGATATCTTAAGATATACAGCCGGCGGATAAAAGATGCTCAAAAATCTTCTGATTATAAGCTGGTATACCGCCACTTCCACCTTAGAAAGACCTCCGAGTCCGGAAATTCCCTGTCCGGTCGGAATGATCGCATAGTGATCCGTTATCTGCTTATCATTGCAGTATTTTGTGGAAGCGATCTTTTTATACGCATCCTGCGACAGCACCTCAACAGCCCAGGCTTTGCTGTAATCATAAGCCGCAAGCCCTTTGATATTCTTTTCTATCTCCTTGCACACTGCGCTCGAAAGCACCCTCGCGTCGGTTCTTGGATAAGTTACAAGCTTTCTTTCATAAAGCTTTTGCGCTATGCCGAGCGTCTCATCCGGACTGATCTTAAACATCTTCGAGCATACGTTCTGCAGTTCGGCGAGGTTAAACAGTGTGGGCGGCTGGCGCTTTTCATTCTTCTTTTCTATGGAGACCACTTCAAGGCACAACGTGGCTTCCATTCCACCGGCATCCTTCCCGCCGGCTTCCATTCCACCGGCATCCTTCCCACCGGCATCCTTCCCACCGGCTTCCATTCCACCGGCATCCTTCCCGCCGGCTTCT
>CACZSY010000247.1 GCA_902783965.1 uncultured Lachnospiraceae bacterium | reverse complement strand
CTTTAAGATCCTTTACTTCAAGCATTGCCATAAGTTTTCCTCCAATCCTATTCTCCAAGATATGCTGTGACTACTTCAGGATTATTCAGCACAACCTCAGGTTTGCCGTGAGCAAGCTCGGTTCCGAAATTAAGAACCATTATCTCTTCGCAGATACCCGCAACCAGCTTCATGTCATGCTCGATAAGAAGTATCGTCACGCCATATTCCTTACGGATGAGTTCGATGGTATCCATCAGCTCCGCGGTCTCATTCGGGTTCATGCCTGCCGCAGGTTCATCAAGCAGGAGCAGCTTCGGTTTTGTTGCAAGCGCTCTTGCTATCTCCAGCTTTCTCTGCGCGCCGTAAGGCAGGTTGCTTGCCAGATTATGAGGCTCCTTATCCAGTCCGAACACCTTTAAAAGCTCCATCGCCTTTTCGTTCATATTTTTTTCTTCCTTAAAATATCTCGGAAGCCTGAATATTCCCTCAATCACGGTATATTTCTGTTCATTGTTAAGTCCCAGCTTGACATTGTCGATTATCGACATGTTATTGAAAAGTCTTATATTCTGAAAGGTTCTGGCTATGCCCTTTCTGTTGATCTCTATAGGACTGTGTCCGGAAAGCTTCTCATCGTCTAGCTTAAAATAACCCGTTGTAGGCTTATAGACGCCTGTGAGCATGTTAAAGACCGTAGTCTTTCCGGCTCCGTTCGGTCCGATAAGTCCGTAAAGCTGACCTTTTTCAATGGTCATGTTGAGATTGTCAACCGCTTTAAGACCTCCGAATGCAATACCAAGATTTTTTACCTCAAGTAATGCCATATTTTCCTCCGTTTCCGCAAACAGTCTTAAGCCTGTTCCTGTTTCTTTGCCCTTGCGGGTCTCAGTCTGCTCTTTATCTTAAATATTACTTTTTCCTTGATCTGAATACATTTTTCATTATTCGTAACTATCATCATCATTATAAGCACTATCGCATATACGATCATTCTGTAGGTATAGAAATCACGAAGCATCTCAGGCAGTGCATAAAGGACAATGGTCGCTATGACCGAACCTCTGATGCTTCCGATGCCTCCGAGTACCACATATACAAGAATAAGGATCGATAAGTTGAAATTGAACTTGTTCGCCTCAAGCGTGGTGCAGTGCGCGAACATTCCGCCCGCGATACCGGCGAAAAATGTTGATACGAAGAAAACGATCAGTTTGTATTTATTGATATTAATACCTATCGACCTTGCCGCGATGCTGTTGTCCCTTATCGCCATGAACGCTCTTCCTGCTCTCGAATCAACGAGATTGTAGATAACGACAAGTGTAATAAGAAGGATTATGACAGAGCTTAAGAGTGTCGCCGTCTTAGGAATACCGCTAACTGTCTGGGCGCCGTTAAGCACCGTCTTCTTAGTCGCGAAGTCTATCGTTGTCGGGTCTATCGGCTTGGCAAATGAAAAATGCAGTCCGTTAACATCTCTGATTATATAGCACTGCTGAAGCAGTTTATAGGTTATCTCGCCGAAAGCAAGGGTTACAATCGCAAGATAGTCGCCTTTAAGCCTTAAGATTGAAAATCCTATGAAGGTTCCAACGATGCCGGCAACGATACCACCCAGAAGCAGGGCGATAGAATATCTTAAAAGATCAGACTCTATGCTTTCCTTGGTAAGTATCGAAAAGACTCCCGCGGTATACGCGCCGACGCACATGAAGCCGGCCTGTCCGAGGCTCAGTTCTCCGAGTATTCCTACCGTAAGATTAAGAGATACCGCAAGTATGGAATAAAGGCACATCGGGATCAGCAGACCCGCGAAGGAATAACCCGCTATCTGATTTTCAACAAGGATGTTGGATATCCCGAAAAAGCCTCCGGTTATGATAAGTGTTATGAGCATCTTTCTGGTAGACGGTCTTATTTTCCCAAGTATTTTTTTCATATCCGCCACCTACACTTTCTCATTGATCTTCTTGCCGAGTATACCTGTCGGTTTGAAGATAAGCACTACTATGAGCGATGCAAATACTATGGCATCCGCAAGCTGTGTGCTTATGTATGCCTTGCTCATATTTTCTATGACTCCGAGAAGGATACCTCCGATCATGGCTCCCGGTATGCTTCCGATCCCGCCGAATACCGCCGCGATAAATGCCTTGATGCCCGGCATAGATCCCGTATACGGGCTGACCTGTGTATATGTCGAGCAAAGCAGAGCGCCCGCTACAGCTGCCAGTGCGGAACCGATAGCAAATACAAGCGAAATAGTCGCGTTGACATTGATTCCCATCAGCTGAGCAGCTCCCTTGTCTTCGGAAACCGCCTGCATTGCCATACCGGCTTTGGTTTTATTTACAAAGAGAGTAAGGGCGATCATTATAGCAACCGTTACTATGATAGTCACCACAGTCTCTCCTGATATTTTCAGATTTTCATTAATGGTTATTGTCTTTAAAGAAACTATTGAAGTGAAATTTTTGGCTTCCGCGCCGATAATGTTAAGAGCCAGATTTTGAAGAAGGTAGCTCACACCTATGGCAGTGATAAGAACTGCCAGCGAAGAAGAACTTCTAAGCGGCTTGTATGCCACTCTTTCGATAACAACACCTAATACCGTACATACAGTTATTCCTATGAGAAGCGAGAGCCACACAGGACATGAAAGTGAAGATATGGCAAGAAAAATCGCATATCCGCCAACCATGATGACATCACCATGGGCAAAGTTAAGCATCTTGGCGATACCGTAGACCATGGTATATCCAAGCGCTATAAGAGCATATATACTTCCTAAGCTGATTCCGCTTATCAGATATGATATAAAACTGTTCATAAGTAATGTCTCCTAATAAATCGGATATGAGGATAAACCCTCATATCCGTATGTGAGGGGTTGAGTCCGGTCAAAAGCCAAAGCATTTCCGGCCGCTCTCCCTGTGCATACGCAATCAGCTGCCGCCAATTCAAGCAGCAGCTGATCAATTAATAATATGATAACCGGGTCATATAATTACATTGCCTTGTAAGCTCCGTCAGCGATGACCATAGCCTTAGGATCCTTTGTAGGCTCACCGTCAGCTGTCCATGTCATCTTTCCTGTTACGCCTTCAACTGTGATCTTAACCATAGCTTCCTTCATCTTGTCGCAGATCTTTGAAGCATCCATTGAACCGTCATCGATTCCTGCTTCTTCCATAGCTGTCTTGATAGCATAAGCTGCATCATAAGCATCTGCTGCGAACTGGTTAGGAGTCTCACCGTACTTCTTCTCATAAGCCTTAACAAAGTTCTGTGTCTTCTCATCCTTTGCGTCAGCTGCGAACGGTGTAAGGAGCATTACGCCCTCAGCAAGTTTAGCGTCATCGCCAAGCTGTTTGATGATACCGTCAAGTCCGTCGCATCCGAACCACTTAACCTGTACGTCCTTCTGAGCTGCCTGTGAAAGGATAAGTGCAGCCTCCTGATAGTAGATAGGAAGGAATACAAGCTCTGCTCCGCTTTCCTTAACCTTCTGAAGCTGTACTGAGAAGTCTGTCTTTGCATCCTTTGTGAATGCCTGCTCTGTAACTACTTCAAGTCCTGACTCCTTAGCCTGTGCCATGAATGTCTCATAGATACCTGAAGAATATACGTCTGAACTGTTGTAGATAACAG
>CACZSY010000246.1 GCA_902783965.1 uncultured Lachnospiraceae bacterium | reverse complement strand
TCCTTGGTCTCTTCATCATAGTTAACTTATAATCACATTGAAACTTAATCCAAGTAAATCCATGCATCTAGGTCTTGAAATCAATATACTTCCTGTCTTCTAAACCAAAGAATATATATTCCAAAATTCAATGTCGACATTATCATCATAATTCCTACCGCCGGCATTGTATCTCCATAAAATGGATTCAAAAACTGTCTCGGCAAATAATCTGTTACTATTTTTCCGCTCTCCTTAAGCGAATACTCTCTTTCGATATAGCTGATTATCATATAAATAAATAACGGAGAGGCAAATATCGTCAGCAGATTATCAAACATCATTGAAAATACTATTGATATTGATACAAGAAGCCCTCCATATATGAACCACGCAAAAAGCGTAAGTAAAATAAAAGCCCAGGTATGAGAAAAATACAGTTTCTTAAACCAATCAGGATTAGCTAAAAATGCATTGACCTGACTTGTCTTATGGTAAGGCCAGACCGCATATGTAACAATTAACGAAACCAACAAAGGAAGCGTTACTGCAATACCTCCGGAGATGTATGTGGACATATACTTTTTTAATGCATATTTCACCCTGCTTTGTCTTATCAGCTGGTTTTTAAGCTGTCCTGTTCTTTTTTCAAAAAAAAGCCTGCTTCCATAAGGAATAACAGCAAGCATAGGGAAAATGTACATAGAATAGACATAGTACGGAGTAGCTCGAAACATTGTCCACCATTCCACTGTCCCTCCGTATAATCCATCAGGTATGATCGATGGGCTTTCATACCATGGCATGATAAATCTTTCATAAAATGAAAAGCTAAAATAATTTTTTAAAATCATACCGTTTAAAAGAACAGCAAGGATAAAGCATACAAACATTCCCTTACTGAATATTGCTCTTCTTAACTCATCTATATAATCTTTCATAATCTCACCCATCTTTATCAATTCAACCTTATCCTTATTGGTCTCATGTTATTTTCATATGCCGGAAATGCCAGAAAATACTTGTCTTTTGATGGATCTTTAACATACTGTTTATCCATATATGTATTACTTAAACAGAAACCCATTACCCTGTTTTTGATTGTTTCACCTACTGCTATATCATCCATCATAATAACATCATCTCCAAGTAAGAGATTATGAAAATAAGGTTCTATACAACCATTTGTCATCGAATCACATAATAATATATCCGTCATATCAAATTGTGGATCTTCTACAAGTTTTTTCATGTCATAGCAGATAATAACATATGTAAATTCCTTTTCAACTGAATCAACAGGCACCTTATTCCCTTCCATGTCATATGCGTATTCTTCAGGATTACCATATTGTTCGATCACCTGCTCAGATGTTAATGCTTTAAAGTCCTTTATAACAAGTTGAACACCTTTGTACTCAAAAAGTTCATTACAGCTAACATCTTTGAAACCTTCATCGTGATAATTCTTCTTGAAAAGCCGGTTGGTATTCCATACAAGTATTGCATATATTAAAGCCACAATTACCATTATTACCATTCCGGTTTTTTTAATTGTTTTCTTGTGTAAATAAAGCCATCTGTCCATAAATTCAACTCTTTCCAATACTTTTTCCCATATTTATGATAGTCAATCCTTGCTTGTAAGCTTTACTGCAACCTGACACTTATTCTCATTATTCGGATTAATATAAGGTTTGCAATTAAATGAATACAGCAGATAAAGATCATCAATTATATCTTCATCCACCCAGTAACCAATACTGAAATTCATTGTTTCATTCCTGCCGACATAGTTTACAAAAAAGCCTTCGGCTCTTCCGTTATTTCGGCAGATTGATTCATGGTAATACATAGCTGCAACATTAGGCAATCCCTTTCCTGTCATCATCACGCTCATTGCTTTGTCTTCATTACCTTCCACGTCAACAAAATATCTTCCATTTATATCATAATCAGGATACAAGCCATCTTCTTTGCCAGTCATAGGAAGTATTACAAACAGATTATTCAAAGGAACAGTTTCAACCCATGGATGATTACTTCTCAAAGTCGCATTGATCACCATGAATTTTAGTTTTCTTTGCTTCATTAATTTCTTTGCTTCTTTGAAATTATTGCTGTCGATCAATTCAGCTGTTCTATTGTCCTGATCGCTGTCAACATCAAAAGCAGTATAATAGAGTTCCTTAAATGAACCGTCTTTATTTATATAATCATAAAGACTGTCTTTATAATCAAAATCATCTTCTTCAAGCTCTTTAACACTATCATATATCTTAACATCGTTAATCGTAAGATAATCCATTCTGTCATATAAAAGGAATTCTTCACCGACAGTCTTAACTCTGTCCTTAGTTAAAGGTATATCCGTTTTCTCACCATTATAAAACTCAGTTGATAGGATGTATTCAGAAAAATCTCTTTCTTCCTTGGTATATCCATATATGTGATCACGGCTGACATTATATGGAACCTTATTATCGACATCATATTTTATCTTCGGCTCATATCCTGACAGATAGGTTACATCTCCTTGATAATCCGCAAAATACTTTTCATAATCTGTATCTTCCTGGTCTTCCTGCTCATTCTGTTCTCCACCCGACACTATCGGATTCGTCTTAACATCCGGTTCATTACTGCTTTTTTCTTTAAACATAGGTAGAACAGCAAATAACACTATCGCAATTATTATTAAAAACCCCGATGCAAATGAAATGATGTTTTTTGCATTACTCTTTTTCATTTTATCCTCTTTCCTTCACTATACAAGGGCTTTCTCCCCCATCTTTAATGTCTATCTTATCAATTATTACACAAATACTAAGCAATAAACCTCTCAGTATTTTTTAAAAATTTCAGATGATATCCTTCCTGTTAAAATACACCGTTCCCACAGCAAACATCACTATGTAGACAGCTGTGCAGATTATCAATCCTTCATAACAGTTTATATCAGTCACTCCATTTACCGCATTCTTCGCAAACATTGAAAAGTTTCCAAGCAGCAGTTTGCTCCTGAAAAAAGGCGCAAGCGCTATGTATCCGAATATGATCGCAAATGCCTTAACCGGCTTTAGATAAAGATTCAGGAACATCTGTATCATAGAGATCACCACCGATACCACCACCGGCATAAGGTAGAGTGATATCAAAAATTCGGTTTTCTCAAGACCGATGTTAACTGTCCTTAAGTCTCCTCTTAGTACAAGCTCTTCATTCACCATCGGGCTTAAGCTGTCGCCGCTTATAAATGCTCCTATGGCAACTGTTGCATAAAGGACTATATAGCAGAAAACTGCTGTAAGTGTCGCCCAAAGACATTTGCTTATCCACCAGCGAAGCCTCGTTCTGCTTCTTAAAAGGATCTGTCTTCCGTATGTATTAAGGTCTTCCATTGCATAGCTTCCGGTCGCAAATGCTATTACGAACTGTATTATCAGCCACTCTACAGGAGGGTTGAAAAGCTTCGCCTCCTCCGGATTGGTCCAGTTGATGACCTGCCTTTCTCCCTCTAAGATCTGTATACAGTAATCTCCGAAAGAGACATGTCCATGAGCCGGTATTGCAAAGCTTCTGAATGAAATACAGAACAACAGAACAAACGCCATGATTATCAGAAACTTTATTATATTGGCCAAGAAGCCTTGTTTTAGATCATAAATAATCAGTTTTAACATCTTCAACTTTCCTCTCAATACAGTCAAGTGCTACTCGATCTTTTCTATCTTCCCCTCAGCGATATGTATTATCTTATCGGAAAGCAGTTCTAGCTCCTCCGCATCATGGCAGGCCACTATT
>CACZSY010000245.1 GCA_902783965.1 uncultured Lachnospiraceae bacterium | reverse complement strand
TGTTTCTACTAATGCGAAGATTTCGAAGAAATCTTTGCAGTCGGTTCGCGCGACGCTTGGCGCGATCAGATCAAAGAAACACAGAGCTTTGCTCTGTGTTTCTGCTATATTAAGTAGCGGAGAACGGATTTGAACCGCCGACACTTCGGGTATGAACCGAATGCTCTAGCCAACTGAGCTACTCCGCCGCGACTTTGTTATTATATCTTATTAAAAAATACCTGTCAAGCATATTTTTAAGAGAATTGTTATCGATTTTTTTCTTTTTCATTCAATGCGCTTCTATTGCGAAGATTTCGAAGAAATCTTTGCAGTCGGTTCGCGCGACGCCTGGCGCGATCAGATCAAAGAAACACAGAGCAAAGCGAAGTGTTTCTGCTAAATTCAATATGATCTTATTCCGTTTTCGACATTTTTCCTCTGCCTGCCGGGGTTATACTATGCAGTGTCCAGAAAAATACTGATTGATCAGGAGGAGAATATACTTTGAAACCGGATTGGAAAATGGCAGTTTTTGTGATCATCGCGGCACTTATAGGAGCCTGCGGGATATATGGGGGAGAGTGGTTGGGAATGTCCTATGTCTGCGCCCTCCTTGGAGCGGGTTTTAATACACTTTTTGCGGGTTTTTCTTTAAGCATAGGAATGATAACGGGTTACGGGACTAAAGCGGCGCTCACAAGGGGGATTGCCGTTACTATGGCGGCGGTGCTCTCCAGAACAACGGGCAAGAGAAACCGGCAGACTTATTCGATGTTTATCTGCGCCATACTCCTGCTTTCTGAAAATCTGTCGCTGAAAAGAAGCGTGGGAGAGACGATGGTATTTACCGGGCTTGGGGTGTTATTTACATATCTGATGATACCGGGAGCGGTATTTATCAAGAATTTTAAAAAGAGCGATGAAAAGGTTCTTACGCACAGTGCGGCCGCGGGAATGCTTATCCCTTTTGCTGCCGCGCTTAAGACTTTTGACAGATGGGTATTCGATATAAGCCTTGGAACTGTATTTCTGGAGCTGACTATCCTGTTATTCCTTATCCTGTGGTCAGGCTATGCCAAAGGGAGCGGTATTGCCGGACTGTGCGCGGTGCTGGGCAGTATTCTGTACTGCGTGGATGAAAACGGTTTTGACGCAACGAGGGCAATGGTACTTGCAGGATGTTTCTCAATAGCGGCAGCGGTATCGTGCCTTGTAAGAAGAAATGATATCATAACGCGCGCCAGTGTCTTCATATCCGTGCTGGCAGCCTTATACCGCCTGGTTTCCGATGAAGAAAGGATAGCGTATGTATTTGGCAAAAATATCATCGGAGCGGCTATAACCGCATACATATTATTTGTCGTATCCGCCCTGATGGCGGGAAAAAGATTCGGAAAGCAGGAGACTGTCAGGGAGAGAAAGCTTTCCGACAGTCTGTTTGAAGGAAAGAAACAGATGGTATCGGACAGGCTTTCGGGATACTCAAAAGCATTTGAAGAGCTTTCGGAAAAGATGGAGATGGAAGCTGCGGTAAGTGAGGATATAGATCTCAGGATAAATAAGATGTTTGATTCAGTTTCGGGAGAGATATGCGCGCAGTGCGAACAGTGCGCCGAATGCTGGAGGGAAAACTATAATTTTACCGCTTTAAACACCATGAATCTTTTTGAAGATTATATCAAGAACGGGGAATTGACTGCGGATGATGAAAGAAACCGGGAATTTGCGGAAAAATGCCTGCATTATGACAGCTTTCTTGCCGGGCTTAAGATGACGGTAAAGCTGTTCAGAATGGAGGACAGGTGGCAGTCTGGGTTTAAAAGGATGAAAGAGACTGTATCGGACCAGTTCCGATTAATGTCAGATACGCTTAATAAGATGCAGGCAGAGCTTGATAATCAAAATGTTAATCCGGACAAACTTTCCGGAAAGCTTCGGGAAAGACTTAAAGATCAGGGGCTTAAGCTTGACTATCTGGCGCTTTCCGAAGATGAGGGAGGACATATCTGCATTACCATGGATGCGAATACCGAGAAAGGATATCTTCCGGTTAAAAAGATTGAAAGCGAGATAACTTCGATCTGCGGAAGACCGGTAGCCGCGCCGTTCGGACAGGGGGATAGGATAGGGACTGTTACGGAGAGATTTGTCTTCAGGGAGAAGCCGAAATTTCATACGCTTACGGGAGTCGCAAAGATTACTAGAACGGACGAGAAGATGAGCGGCGACAACTATTCCTTTGCACATCTTGAAGACGGCAAGGTCGTCATGGCGCTGTGCGACGGCATGGGAAGCGGAAACGGAGCAAACCGGCAGAGCAGCGGGATAGTGGAGCTGATAGAAGCTTTGATAGGAGCGGGATTTGATGAAGAGAAGGCGGTATCATTTATCAACTGCATTAATGTCTGGAACACGGATGAAAGGATTTATTCGCTTGATCTGGGATTGTTCAATACCTATACCGGAACAATGACATTTGTCAAGGAAGGCTCGGCGGCGACATTTATAAAAAGAAGAAACTGGGTGGAGACAATAAGCAGCGAGACCGTTCCGGGAGGTATACTTGTACACGCGGATTTTGAGACTTCGGTCAAGAAACTGTACAATGGGGATTATGTGATAATGGTTTCGGACGGGATACTGCAGTGCTTTAATGACAGTAAGGATATTCCGGAAGACGATGAGTATTGGATAGATCCGGATGTATTGATGAAAGAAAACAATGGAATAAAAAGACTTGAAGAACTGATAGCGGGAATGGAAGAAGCTAATCCTGAGAGAATGGCTGCTGGTATAATAGAAAAATGCGCTGTAATAAACGGTTATGAGGCAAGAGACGACATGACTGTGATGGTCCTTGGAGTGTTCTCATAAGCATAAGAGTGGCCATGATAGTCAGCTGCGGCTTATGAGATCATGACAGCGGTGATAAAGTGCATGTGCGGCGGGCAGGTGAAT
>CACZSY010000244.1 GCA_902783965.1 uncultured Lachnospiraceae bacterium | reverse complement strand
TCATTTTGATATGATTCTTGGTAAAATGGCAGCAGACCATATCGCACATATTGAAGTGATCTATGATGGGGCCTTTGAAAAACACCAGGTGATACCGGAATGTGATCTCCCGGAAGCCATATTCTCTGATGCAGAAATTGATGTGCTTAACCGCATATATGAAAAGTTTAAAAATTATGGATCTATAGAGATATCGAATTATTCGCATAATGAGAAAGGATATAACGCAACAAAAACAGGAGAAATCATATCCTATGCTTATGCGATGTATATTGAATTGAATTAAGGAGACAGGAACATTGAAGGCAACTTAAAAAGCATTACTTTTTCAGCGGTCTCGAACCGTCCCCTGTCTCCTTGTTTTTATTTAAACGTAATGATATAATGACAGTCTGGGCAGAAGCGGTATGATACCGGAAGATAGTTGTATTAAAACAACGAACGTCAATAAATGCTGCTCCCAATACTAAAGTTATTATAGGTGTATGTTTATGACAGGATCAGGAACGATAATAAACACGGCGGCCATTATCTGCGGCGGGATAATAGGACATTATACCGGCAAACTGTTTAAACAGGAACAACAGGCAGCGATAAATAAGACATGCGGGATAAGTGTGATGTTCATTGCCATATCCGGAGCAATGCAGGGAATGCTGCACATTGATTCCGGCAGCATTGTCAGCGGTAAATCCATGCTTGTTGTTCTTTGCATTGCGATCGGTACGGTTGCAGGAGAACTGATAGGGATTGAAAACGGTTTTGAAAGATTTGGAGAATGGCTGAAGAAAAAGACAGGGAACAGTGGTGACAAGCAGTTTGTAAATGCATTTGTAACAGCTTCACTGACAGTATGTATCGGAGCAATGGCTATCGTTGGCGCTATCCAGGATGGTATACTGGGTGATTACTCTACACTGGCAGTGAAATCGGTGCTCGATTTCATCATCATAGCGGTGATGACTTCTTCGCTTGGAAAGGGAGCAGCTTTTTCAGCAATACCGGTCCTTGCATTTGAAGGGAGCATTACGATGCTTGCGAGGCTCGTTTCCCCTGTCATGACAGATATGGCGATAGCTTATCTTTCACTTATCGGTTCTATACTGATATTTTGCGTCGGTATAAATCTTGTCTGGGGCAAGATCATCCGAGTGGCAAATATGCTTCCGGCAGTAATATTTGCAGTAATTGCAGCTTATTTACCATGGTCATTGTAAGGGAGACAGGGCGGAGACAGGGGACGCGTTTATGCCGTCCCCTGTCTCCCCTTGACTTGGTTTGAATGAACTGATATTATAATAATATATTTAAAGAAAACAGAGGAAAATTTATGTTAAGCGTGATGGGTGAATAACCCATATCATTATTATTTAATATGATATGTAAAGCTGCAGAGATGTGCAGTGCAGCTTTAATGGTATGAATTCAGTTAACTTATTGAGTTTAGTTAGCTTTATTTAGTTACGCTTAATATAGATTGGTCGATCAAAGTCTGGCCGTACCGCCGGATAAACAGGTTGGAATTTCGTCGTGATCCTGTTGTGTTCTTATGTATATATGACCAGGATGTCTTAAGCGTGAGATATCATGGTTTTTTTATGCACTTTTGATGATGGAAATATTTACATGTAATCGAAAGGAGCGTTTAACAAAGATGATTCAGGATCAGATCGAATTTAATAAAGTGAAAAAAATATGGTCAGGGCTTGCAGTCACAGCGAAAGCAAAGGAACAGATTGAGGGTAAATGGATTATACTAGACGAGAGCATACTGAGAAGAGAGTTAAGGGATACGACAGATGCCAAAGAATTAATTGAAAAGCTTGGAAATCCACCTTTGCAGGACGTTTCGGAAATATCGGAAATATTAGAGATCGCTGAAAAAGGAGCTTGTCTTTCACCATATCAGTTGGAACGTGTACAAAGCATCCTGACAGTTTTAGGAAGATTGTCGGACTATCTAAGGAGAGGACAGCAATACCGGAATTCTTTGAGCTATTATGATGAATCCCTGAATACACAGGAGGAGCTCAGAGAAGAGATCGCTATGCAGATCAGAGGGGGGAGAGTAGATGACCATGCATCCAGACTGCTTTTTGATATTCGAATGAAGATCATTCAGCTGGAAGATGAGATGAAGAAAAAAGCAGAAGCGATAATCAGAAACAATCGTGACTGTATGGCGGATTCTTTCTATACAACCAGAAATGGAAGAGTCTGCATACCTGTAAAGAAGGAATACAGATATAAGATTACCGGTAATCTGATCGATAGATCAAGTACAGGCAATACATTATTTATTGAACCGGAGGGCGTGGCAAAGCTTGGAGAGGAAATGCAGTGTTTGCAGATTGAGGAGGAAAATGAGGTCTGTCGTATTTTGTATACTCTGACAGCATTGGTTTCTGATTGCGCAGATTCCTTAACAGAAAGCATTCATCTCATAGAGAAGCTGGATTACAGCTTTTCAAAGGGAAAACTAAGCATAGAGCTGGAGGCGGACGAACCACGCATTAATCTTGAAAGAAGGATTGTTTTAGAGGCGGCAAGACATCCTTTAATGGAACCTAAGATCAGTGTTCCTTTGAACTTTGAACTGGGCCCTGCTGATCGGGGAATTGTAATTACCGGTCCGAATACAGGAGGCAAAACGGTTGCGATAAAAACAGTCATGCTTAATGCCGTAATGGCTCAGTGCGGTCTTCATGTCTGCTGCAAAAATTCAGATATTTGTATGAATTCCGGATACTTTTGCGATATTGGGGATGGCCAGGATATTAATGATAATCTATCTACATTTTCTGCGCATATAAAAAATGTGCTGTGCATCCTTCAAGAAGTTGACAGAGACGGTTTTGTTATCATGGACGAGCTTGGTTCAGGAACTGATCCGCAGGAGGGCATGGGAATAGCGATCGCGATTCTGGAAAAGCTCCGTGAGAGCGGCGCGAATTTTCTGGTGACCACACATTATCCTGAAGTCAAGGAGTATGCGGACAGAAGTGAAGAGATCGTTAATGCGAGAATGACATTTGATCGACAGACATTAAAGCCTACATATAAAATGGTCATCGGAGAAGCAGGGGAAAGCTGTGCTTTCTATATCGCAGACAGACTGGGTATGCCAAAAGATATGTTAAAAATAGCTGTTTCGGCAGCTTATGGACAAAAAGCGGTAAGCTCCTATGAGTTTGCAAATAAAGAATTTGAAAAAACAGCTCCGGCAAATAGAATAAAAAAAGTTAAGCCGCAGCACAGGACAAACAATCTTTCAGTGAAGTTTAAGATTGGCGACAGTGTCATTGTTCTTCCGGATAATAAAACCGGTATTGTATGCGAAGAAGTTAATAACAAAGGTGTTTTAAGGGTCCAGATCGCAGACCGAAAAATATGGATCAATCACAAAAGAGTAAAACTGCTTGTTAAGGCAGAAGAACTTTATCCTGAGGATTACGATATGTCCATAGTTTTTGACAGTGTGGAAAATCGAAAGAAACGCCATGATATGGAACGGAAATATACAAAAGAAACTATTGAGTATTGATTTCATAATCAGATGGAGATGAGGGTATTATGGCAGGAACAATTATTTCAGGTGTAGTTTTTGGCATGGTTGCACTGGTAATGTTTGTAATAGGAATCAGCCAATTGAAGAGTAAGGAGCCTGTTGGATTCTATACGGGAGAGAAGCCGCCGGAGAAAGAACAATTGTCAGATGTAAATGCATGGAATAAGAACCATGGGATAATGTGGGTAATCTACAGTGGGTGTATTGTATGTTCCTGGATATGCTCGGCATTTATCGGGAATAGTATATATTCGTTAATACCTCTGTGCACTGGCATTCTCGTTCCTATACCTGTTATGATCGTATATCATCATAGACTTGTGAAGAAGTATTTCACAGCGGAATAGAGGCACAACATACATTCTTTGTTTACTTCACATAAGCGTGATACAATAAATGTGAAGTATTTAAGGAGCGATGCCACTGAGCATATGTCGATCATTAAACCGAAAGGTTAATGGTTTAAAATTTATAAAACGAAGAGAAAACCCACTGCCCTTTGGGCGGTGGGTGACTCTCTGACAGGTTCTGGGTTCAAGCCCAGTACCTGTCAGGATTGCGAAGCAATCCGTTTTATATGAGCAAGCAGCGAAGCGGATTGCGAATTGACGATAAGAGAAGCAATTATCGATGATTGCTGCGCAATAGCAGAGATATGTAAATATGATCTAGGATATAGTTGTGATGAAGCTGTTAGAGAAGGAGACAGAGAACCGACCCAATGTCTCCAAAGAGTCACCCGACGCAGGCAGATAGGTTGACTGTAAATAGGGAAATCAGAAAAAGAGTCACCCGGCGCAGGCAAAAAGGTTGACTGCAAACAGGGAAATCAGAAAAAGAGTCACCCGACGAAGGCGAAAGTGACTGGAGACAGGAATATATGGATACGATAGAGATCAGAAATCTCACGAAAGATTACGGAAACGGCAAAGGCATATTTGATGTTAGTTTTACGGTGAAGAAGGGTGAAGTATTTGGCTTCCTTGGACCAAACGGAGCAGGGAAAACGACCACCATCAGGCATCTTATGGGGTTTATAAAGAGCAGGTCAGGCGAATGCATGATCAACGGTTTAGATTGCTTTATGGAGCGTGAAAAGATCCAGAAGATACTTGGCTATATTCCCGGTGAGATAAGCTTCTTTGACGATATGACCGGAACGGAATTTCTTTCATTTGCCGCAAGGTACAGAGGAATGACCGACACGGAAAAACAGAAGGATCTGCTGGAACGGTTTGAGCTTGATACAAAAGGCAGGATAAGAAAAATGAGCAAGGGTATGAAGCAGAAGCTCGGAATAGTAACTGCATTTATGCATGATCCGGACATTCTGCTGTTAGACGAGCCGACAAGCGGGCTTGATCCGCTCATGCAGAACCGTTTTATTGAACTGGTCGCACAGGAAAAAGCAAAGGGCAAGACAATTCTTTTGTCGAGTCATATATTTGAAGAAGTTGAGCGCACCTGCGACCGGATAGGCATTATAAAGAACGGAAAGATCATGACAGTGGATTCGGTCGAAACCCTTCGTAAAAGACATATGCGCACATATACCGTTACGCTTGACTCGTCTGAGAAAGCGAAAAAGTTTGCCAAAGATTTTTCGGGGATCGCGGAGGGCGTAAAGGTAACGCTTTCTTCAATGCAGAGTCTTGAGGATATTTTTCTGGATTATTACGGGGGTGACGGAAATGATAAATAAAGCTTTATATTTAAGAGAAATGAGGAAGAGCCTTAAACTGCTTGTGATATTTCTTGCCGTCATTACGATGTATGTTACCATCATCATCGAGATGTATGATCCACAGACCATGCAAATGATGGAAAATTTCTATGAGATGATGCCCGACCTTATGGCATCGGTGGGTATGACTCCGGGTTCAAGCAGCCTGATAGGTTTCATGATCTCATATCTGTATGGTTTTATTCTGTTGATATTCCCGGTGGTTTACTGCATTCTAAGGGGAAATGGACTTGTCGCAAAATATGTTGACAGCGGCGCGATGGCGGTACTGGTCGCAGCGCCGGTATCAAGAAGAAAAATAATCTGCACACAGCTTGCAGTACTTCTAAGCGGGATATTTATTATGATAATTTATTCGACTGCTTTGGAAATGCTGACATGTGTCATAAGCTTCCCGGGCGAGCTTGCGTTTTCGCAGCTGCTTAGATTGAATCTTGCACTTTTATGCCTGCAGTTATTTGTAGGCGGAATATGTTTTCTTGCATCATGCCTGTTCTCTGATGCAAAGTACAGCATCGGTTTCGGCGCAGGAATCCCGGCGCTGATGTACATAATCCAGATGCTTGCAAATGTCGGCGGTAAAGCGGAAAAAGCAAAATATTTTACTTTCTTTACGTTGTTTGATGCAGGTGGAATAATTGAGAAGACTTCAGGAGCGTATGCAGGCGCGGCTCTGCTGTTCGTCGGTGCGGCGGCATTGTATGCGGCGGGATGTGTGATATTCTGCAGAAAAGATCTTTGCCTGTAAGAGAGAGGAACAGAAGGAAAGATGGTATTGGAGCATTCCTGTAATCCGCGGCAATCTTGCCGTCAATGAGATATAAGATTCAATTTCTGTCGTAACATTGGTGTTTCATTGCTTTTTGTCATATCCTCGGCTATAATATAGTCATATTTCAGAACGCACGATAAGAATGAGATATACGCGGGGCAAGGCTTAAATAGACTGCGATGTTTCAGTTGTTGATCGAGTAGAAGGTATAGGAGGAAGCATTATGGAAACAGTGATAGATTTTTTTAATAAGATAGATGATGTAATGTATTATCCTATACTTATTATTGTTCTTGCTTTTGCAGGATTGTATTTTTCTTTCAGGACAAAATTCGTACAGTTAAGGCTTCTTAAAGAAAGCTGTAAACTTATTATGGAAAAACCGTCAGGTGAACAGTCCGTATCTTCGTTTCAGGCACTCATTGTATCAACGGCTTCCAGAGTCGGTACAGGCAATATCGTCGGCGTATCTACCGCTATCTGCATCGGTGGCCCGGGCGCGTGTTTCTGGATGTGGCTCATGTGCATCATCGGCGCATCTTCTGCATTTATAGAAAGTACTCTTGCACAGATATACAAACGAAAAAACCGTGACAGAAGCTGTTATGGCGGACCTGCGTACTATATTGAACAGGCGCTGGGAAGACCTGCGGTTTCTGTTCTTTTCTGCATATTCCTGATCGCAACCTATGCGTTCGGGTTCAACCTGCTCTGTTCATTTAACCTTCAGTCGTCATTTGAAATATACAGTTTTTACGATCCGGACGTTACGCCTTACGCGATAGGCATTATTCTGGCTGTACTTATCGCTTTCTGCATCATGGGCGGCGGAAAAAGGATCATCAGTCTCACAGAAAAGATCGTTCCTTTTATGGGGATCGCATATGTGCTGATATCTTTGATCATTATAATTGTAAATGCAGGCAATGTGCCTCATATGTTTTCGATGATATTTAAAGATGCTTTTGATCTTCGCTCGATATTCGGAGGCTTTGCCGGAAGCTGTATGGTGATGGGTATCAAGCGCGGACTTTATTCCAATGAGGCCGGCGTAGGATCCGCTCCGAATGCCTCCGCTTCCGCAGATGTAACGCATCCGGTAAAACAGGGACTTGTCCAGACTTTATCGGTCTACATAGATACGATACTTCTGTGCACGGCAACAGCATTTATGTGCCTTTCTTCCGGGACGCCTTTTAACGAGGAAGTGTCGGGAGCAATGTATGTGCAGAACGCTATTTCCACGGTATTCGGGAAAGCCGGACCGGTATTTATAACAATTGCAATGGTTTTGTTTGCGTTTACCACGCTTCTGGGAAATCTTTATTATGTAGACAATGCGATCATTTATCTTAACGGGAAAAAGGAACCGACGAAGAGATTCATGTCGGCTTTCTACGCCGTATGCGTCGCGGTTATTTTTGCGGGTGCGTTGATGAAGATGAACTTCGCATGGACGATAGCTGATATTACAATGGGATGTATGACGTTGATCAATATTCCATGCTGCTTCATGCTTTCAGGACAGGTTTTCAAAGCACTTAAAGACTATGAGAAGCAGAAAAAAGAAGGTAAAGACCCGCATTTTCATGCCGCTGACATCGGACTTGATGCTTCAGGACTCAGCTTCTGGAAATAGGATCACTGCCTGAAACGGCATGAAGATAAGGCAACGTGATATTCTGCAGGAAAGATCTTTGCCTGCAGGGTTATTTTTAATAAAAAATCATGGAGGATTGAAAATATGGAATTTACAACAGATATTTTTTCATTATTTGACAAGAAATGGGCGCTGCTTACAGCGGGAAATGAAGAAAATTTTAACACCATGACGATCAGCTGGGGCGGACTAGGCACTATCTGGAACAAACCTGTGGCAACTGTTTACGTGAGGACTTCCAGACTGACTCATGATTTCATGG
>CACZSY010000243.1 GCA_902783965.1 uncultured Lachnospiraceae bacterium | reverse complement strand
TGTATCTTCCCTTCTCGCTTTTTACTTTATCGCCCTCAGGTCTTCGATAAGTATTTCAAGATATATCAGCGAAACTCTGGAATCATTAAGGCTCAGATCGTAGGTGACGGTCACTTTTATGATCCCCTCTTCAAAATGCGTTGTTACCTGACGGGTATCGGCAAGCATGTACAGACTGCCGACCGGCGTGACAAGAGATGAGGCGTAACGCTCGCCCTCCGTAAAGGAGAGTCTGGAGCGGATATAGCCGGTCTTTAATATCTGAAAGCTGTCTTTATTGATGATGAGAGTATTGTGAACGATGGAATTCTTATCGGACTCATCGTATTTTTCATCAAATTTTATATAATGCTTATGGTTTTTAAAGCAATAAGCGCCTCTGGAGATTGTGTTTATCGTGACTTTATTGTCTTTGTCAAGAGTCGAATCTTCATAAAGCATCTGAAAACCCGTTATTTTAATCTTTACGTCAGAATTCAACCGATCACCTTCTGTCATATGAAAGCTCTATAAGCTTTGTGACGAGTTCCTTTACCGAAAGACCCTGCTTTTGCCACAGCATAGGGTACATGCTTATGGAAGTAAATCCCGGCAGGGTGTTCAGTTCATTAAATACTACTTCGTTATTGTCTTTTTTGAGGAAGAAATCCACTCTTGCGAGTCCGAATCCGTCTACTGCCTTGAATATCTTTACCGCGTATTTGCGGATGGTCTCCTCCACGCCCTCCGGAAGATCCGGAGAAATGTCTGTCTTAGACTCGGCGTTGTTGTATTTTGCGTCAAAATCGTAGAAATCAGCCGCTGCGATGACTTCTCCGACTCCTGAAGCTTCGGGAACGCTGCCGCCGAGAACCGCACATTCGATCTCGCGGCCGATAATGGTCTCTTCAACAAGTATCTTGGTGTCATACTGCGCGGCATAGTTAAGCGCGGTTATGAGTTCAGCCCTGTCGGCAGCCTTTGAAACTCCGACCGATGAACCGGCGTTGGAAGGCTTTACGAATACCGGGTAATCAAGACGGGCCTCGACGCGGCTTACTACTTTATCCATGTCTTTTAACTGGTTTATCCTTACCGGAACGAACTGTGCCTGACGGATCCCGATATGGTTTACTATTACTTTGGTGAAGAATTTATCCATTGAAACTCCGGAAGCGATAACGCCGCAGCCAACATAAGGAATTCCGGATAATTCAAATAATCCCTGTATCGTGCCGTCCTCGCCGTTCTTGCCGTGAAGGACAGGGAAAATGACATCGACATTTTTAAAGGTCACGCCCGTTTCCGATACTATCAGTATTCCGTGATGGGCGGTGTCCGGACTTATTATGGCGTTCACCTTTGAAGAGGTCCAGGATCTGTCTTTTATGGATTCGACGCTGTCTGTAAGAAGCCAGTGTCCGTCTTTGGTTATTCCAATAAGTATTGTGTCATATTTCTCAGGATCTATGTTGTTGATAACGGTTACTGCAGAGATGCAGGAAATGTCGTGCTCGGAAGAATTGCCTCCGAAGATGACGGCTACCGTTTTTTTGTTATCTGTGCTCATGTTAAGTTCCTTTCTGTTTTACCCTTTTGATCGTGGTGACAAAGGATTTTTTCGTGTTTCCGGAATCCTGCCGTCACCATGATACTACATTATACTCTAATTTACGCATTGTTTTCAACATTGATAATATTTTTGAAAGTTAATTTGTTGAAACAGCGTCCCGATCTTCCCTCTGCGGCATGATCGCATGTAATTGGAGATGAGATTTTGGGGCAGCATGATCATTTGTGAGCAGCTTTAATAATAATTTAATCCGGCAGGGGCACTTAGCGTTTTGACCTCTTAACGATATGATGTTATAATGATAGAAATCAGGTTTTTATCACAAGGAGATTTTATGAGTATATCATTTGAAGAAATGAACATTACGGCGCCGATACTTCGAGCCGTTAAAGATATGGGATTCGAGGAGCCGAGTCCGATCCAGGAGAAGGCGATCGAGCCTGCGCTTTCGGGCAGGGATATCATCGGACAGGCGCAGACAGGCACGGGAAAGACGGCGGCATTTTCCATTCCCGTACTTGAAAAGGTTGATCCGAAGAATAAAGCGACGCAGGCGATAATCCTCTGCCCTACGAGGGAGCTTGCGATACAGGTGGCGGAAGAGATAAGAAAGCTTGCAAAATACCTGCATGGCATAAAGGTGCTGCCGATCTACGGAGGTCAGGAGATAAGCCATCAGATACGTTCCTTAAAGGGCGGAGTGCAGGTGATCATAGGAACTCCGGGAAGAGTTATGGATCATATGAGAAGAAGAACCTTAAGGCTTGACGATGTCAGCATGGTGGTTCTTGATGAAGCGGACGAGATGCTCAACATGGGATTCCGTGAGGATATAGAGACTATTCTTTCAGAGGTTCCAAAGGAACGGCAGACCATGTTGTTTTCCGCGACGATGCCGAAGCCGATCATGGATATAGTTCATGAATATCAAAATGATCCGCAGCTGATAAGAGTGGTGAAAAAGGAACTTACCGTTCCGAAGATCGAGCAGTATTATTATGAGGTTAAGGCAAAAAACAAGCCGGAGGCTTTATCGAGACTTCTCGATATGTACAATCCGAAGCTGTCACTTGTGTTCTGCAATACCAAGAAACAGGTTGACGAGCTGGTCGATGAACTGAAGGGAAGAGGATATTTCGCGGAAGCTCTCCATGGGGACTTAAAGCAGGAACACCGCGACAGGGTAATGAAGAGATTTCGTACCGGGCTTACGGACATACTTGTGGCGACCGATGTGGCTGCCAGAGGAATAGATGTCGATGATGTCGAGGCTGTATTTAATTACGACGTGCCGCAGGATGATGAATATTATGTGCACAGGATAGGGCGTACCGGAAGAGCGGGTCGGGACGGAAGAGCGCATACATTTGTTGTGGGAAGAGAGATCTATAAACTTAAGGATATCATGCGTTACTGCAAGACCAAGATAAAGCTTGCGCCGATCCCTACGATAGACGATGTTACCAATAATAAGATAGAAAATATCCTTGACCGTCTTGAAGACGTTATGAGGGAAAACGATCTCACAAAATACATAGACTATATTGATAACAGGGTGAATGAAAGCGATTACACGAGCAACGATCTTGCGGCTGCATTTTTAAAAATGGTAATGGGCGATGAGGAGACGGGAGAGGATGATATAAATTCCGATACGGAATATTATGAAAAGACCGGAGCCGAGAACGGCATGGCGAGGTTATTTATTAATATAGGTAAGGATAATAAAGTCAGACCGGGCGATATCCTCGGAGCAATAGCGGGCGAGTCCGGAATGCCGGGAAAGCTGGTAGGGACCATTGATATGTATGATAAATACACATTTGTTGAGGTGCCGGTGGAGCATGCAAGGCGCGTTATCAATGCGATGTCAAAGGCAAAGATCAAAGGTAAGAGCGTGAGCATCGAGCCGGCGAACGCGAAGAAGTAAGAAAATTGCAGATTTACACAAGGAATAAAAGTCATGAATATTGCAGGAATTTTCACTCCCGAAGGTATTGTTGTCGGGTTGGTGTTTGGAATTATCAGTATGTTGGTGATCAGAAAAAATTATAAAGATAATACGAAGATGTCAATAATCGCATTCTTCGTGGGATTTTTCTTTACATTTTTTGGTTTGATAGCCGTATTTATTGCCTGTTGTTCTTCCGACAGGATTTATAATCAATATTGTGGACATGAAGAGGATAGAAATAAAAGATATATTTATCAGCAGGAAGACATGGAAATGTATACGGACAGTGAGAGGGTAAACCTGTCACCTGAGGCGCGGAAGGAATATTTAAAGAGCCTCGATCAGAAATATATGATGGGAATGATCTCAATGGAAGAATACAGGAGACTTAAGAAAAGATATAAATAGTTCCTTCTGATCGGTCGGTTTAAAGTCGAGAAAAAACTTATGAACGGAGATGATAGTCATGCTGCTGATGGGCGGAGATATTGATGGTTTCTTTATTATTATAAAACTGATTTTCGGAATTGTGGGCGGAATGAGTGGATTTATGTTTGCCTATACGATATCGGGTAAAAAGCCGATGGGTATAATTGGTTTTATTCTTGGATTTCTGCTTTTTGTACCGGGAGTATTCATCGCGGTCTTTATATGTGTGATCACAGGTAATCTAAGAAAAGATGTTAAAGACTCCTTTAATGGTAATGGCGGAAACAAGAGATATTTTGATGATATCAGCGTGCCGGGGGATATGTCTGGTAACGATTACGGAACTTCGAGAGGGACGTCGGACGACGCTTTGAGAGGAACGCCGGGCGACGCTTCGAGAGGGACGTCGGGTAATGCGTATGGAAGTCCAAATGGTTCTTCATATGAGGAGCAGATGGCACAGAAGGTAGAAGATGCTTTTGACCGGATACACAGGGAGAAGGCTGCCGGACGAAGAACATATACTCAGACGACAACAACACGCACTGTCACAAAGACAGTGACTCCTCGTTCGGGTGCCGGAACAGATGCTCCGCGGACGACGACAACAACTTCGACGACATATTCCACTTCGGGAAGAAATCCTTCACATGATCATCAGGAGCGAAGGATCTATGTGGAAGATCTCGATAAAGAAGTAAAAAACGGAACACTATCCGGAACCCTTTCAGATAATCCTTCTTCCGACAGGCTTTATAATCAGTACTGCGGTCATGAAGAGGACGAGTATAAGAGACAGATGTACAAGCAGGCGGATTATGAATCTTATATTGACAGCGAATCGGCAGATATTTCGCCGGAGGCAAAGAAGGAATATGTCGAAAGTCTTAAGCAGAAGCTTAATATGGGCATGATCTCTAAGGAAGAATATAAGAAGCTGATCAAAAGATACAGATAAAACTGAAAGGGCGGACAAAAAGGGTGAAAAGCGGAAGCTGTCAGCCGGGGACTTTCGTAAGAAAAACAGGATAAATGAAGAGAAATATCAGATAATGAAGGAATAGCGGAGGAAGAATGGATGTATAAACTGGCGATTTTTGATATGGATGGAACAATACTTGATACATTGACGGATCTGCATCTGTCCATTAATCATATTTTAGAGATTTACGGACATACTCCATTAAAGAGAGAAGAGACCAAATGTTATATAGGCAACGGCATTCCCCTTTTTGTACAAAGGGCGTTTGAAGGAAAATTTGATGTTAATGAGAATGAGGCGTCTTCAACGGTTAAAGCAGCGATAAGTGATTTTATGGAATACTACAGCGTTCATTGTGAAGATAATACTAAAGCTTATGACGGCATCACGGAAGCGATAGCTCAGATAAGAAAACTCGGTATCATGACGGCGGTTGTGTCCAATAAAGCAGACCCTGCCGTGAAGAAGCTCTGCGAGTCGTATTTTGACGGGCTGTTTGATGAGATGATAGGGGAACAGCCTGGGATCAGAAAGAAACCTGCGCCGGATATGCCGGAAATGATAATGGAAAGGTGCGGAGTTTCAAAAGAAGAAACGGTCTTCATCGGAGACTCCAACGTTGATATCAATACCGCGCTCAATGCGGGAACCGCGGTTATTGGAGTTCTTTGGGGATATCGCGATGAAGAAGCTTTAAAGAAAGCGGGAGCTAAGGTCATAGCGACGCAACCAAAAGAACTGGCCGGGTTGATGTAACATAAGGAAATATATCATAAGAAGAAAGAGAGGAAGGATAACATGGCAATCAATTCAAGAAAGGCAGCCATAGTAGGCTGTGGATTTGTAGGTTCGGCGTCGGCATTTGCGCTTATGGAGAGCAGTCTGTTCTCAGAGATCGTGCTTATTGATGCGGACAAAAATAAGGCGGAAGGCGAGGCACTGGATATAAGTCATGGTCTCCCGTTTGCGAAGCCGATGCAGTTATATGCAGGAGATTATAAAGACATCTCTGATGCAGCAGTCATTATCGTTACTGCCGGCGCGGGTCAGAAACCGGGAGAGACAAGACTTGATCTTGTTAAGAAAAATGTTGGGATTTTTAAGAGCATTATTCCTGAGATAGCAAAATACAACCAGGAGGGAATCCTGCTTGTTGTTGCTAATCCGGTGGATATCCTTACTTATGTTGCCGCAAAGCTGAGCGGATTTGACGAGAACAGGGTATTCGGTTCGGGAACTGTGCTTGATACGGCAAGACTTAAACATCTCCTGGGTGAGCATCTGGGCGTGGACAGCCGAAGCGTTCATGCATTTATAATAGGAGAGCATGGCGACAGCGAGATCGCCGCATGGAGCAGCGCCAATGTATCCGGGATCCCGCTCAATGCTTTCTGCGAGATGAGAGGACATTTCAATCACAGCAGCGCGATGAGAAAGATAGCGGAAGATGTTAAAATGAGCGCGTATGAGATAATTGAGAAGAAAAAAGCAACTTACTACGGCATCGCGATGTCGGTAAAAAGGATCTGCGAAGCCATAGTAAGGGACGAAAAATCAATACTTCCGATCTCAAGCATTCAGAATGACAGCAACGGTCTTGGAGATGTTGCATTGAGCATGCCTGCGATCGTAGGAAAGGATGGAGTAGAAGGTCTTGTTCCTATCAAGTTAAGCGAGCAGGAAATGGAAGCTCTGAAGGAGTCCGCAAGGACGCTGAGAGCGGTAATTGATGATGTAATGTAAAGGCTATCACTACTCTTTGGAATAAGCTGTAAATCGTCCGGTGCTCTGCTGGGAAGCGGAACTGCTATGAAAAGAACAGCTTCATAAGACGTGTTAAGGATTCCTGATCCTTTGAACCCATCATTTCCCTTGCGGAATGCATTGCAAGAAGCGGAACGCCCAGGTCGACGGTCTTCATCGGAAGCCATTTTGATGCGATCGAACCTAAGGTGCTTCCGCTTGTCATATCTGAACGGTTGGCAAATTTCTGATAAGGGATGCCGTTGCTTTTGCAGAGGGCAGCGGCTATTGCAAGAGCTTCGGCGTCGGAAGCATATTTTTGCGTGCTGTCAAATTTAAGCACGACGCCCTTGGTAAGTTCGGCAAAGAGAGCAGGGTCGTTTTTGGATAAATAATTCGGATGCAGCGCATGGGATACATCAACCGAGAACATAAGCCCATCAGTCATACGATCATAAATGCTGCTCGTGCTGTAACCAAACCTGGAATAAATCTTTGTAATAAGTATATTTGAAAGCATGGAATCCGCGCCCTGCTTTGAACGGCTGCCGACTTCCTCGTTATCATAGAGCGCTATGATGTTGAGGGTTTTCGACCTGCGTGAAACGACATCATCGTTTTTGACATCGTGTTTTTCTGCATTACCGTTTTCGGTGTCGTGGTTTTCTTTGTCGAAGCTTTTATCTTCCATTATACCCAGCGTAAGGGCGAGCACGCTCGTCAGGTTATCAAGCCTCGGACAGCTGATGAATTCATTGTTAAGCCCGACGAGGGTTCCTTTTTCGCATACATACAGATTAAGGTCAAAGTCCAGTATGTCTTCCGGATCAACGCCGATTTCTTTTGCAAGAGTGTTGAGAAAGAGAACATCTTTAATATTGTCTGCACTATTATTCAGGCTTTTCTCAAGCATCGCGATAACAGGCGAAAGCTCGGTCTGTTTATTTAACTCGATTCCTTTATTAATTTCCCTATTCATGTGTATCGCGAGATTGGGGATCACAGCGATCGGTCTTTTGAAATCAACAAGCTTAAGCTGCGGTTTGAAAGGATCGTCACTTTTCACGGCGACCATTCCCGCGATCGATAAAGGACGGTCAAGCCAGGTGTTAAGTATCACACCGCCGTAGCTTTCAACATTAAGCTTAAGATAGTCGTGCTCTTTTAAGGAAGCGGCCGGCTTGATCTTAAAGCACGGAAAGTCGGTATGCGCGCCTGCAAAACGGATCTTTGCCATGTTATCGTTCATATCATTCGGAACGGTAAATGCGAAAAGAGTTGTCCTGTAAGGCGCGGTGTAGTAGCGCCCGCCGCATCTGAGATCCCAGTCGGAAGAAAAATCAAGTTTTTCAAATCCGTTTTCCCTAAGCATGTTTTCGCAGTTGGATACCACATGGAAAGAGGAAGGGGAACTTTCGATAAAATTGATCAAAGAGTCTGAATAGTTGTTCAAGATGATTACCTCCCAAAAAAAAGAATCGAGTGGGCGAGATGCGATCGAGCCTGCTCGCCGGCGCCGGGGCGGCGGTCAGCGTCAGCTGAATTTTTCCTGTCGCCGTCCCTGTGCATACAAAGAAAACGACCCCGTATCTTCGGGGTCATTTCCACATAAATACAATCCATAAAACATTAATCTTAGCTGCACAATGTCAGCTGTACATCGTTTGTCAGAACATCAGTATAACTGAATGAAACCATGTTATAAGGCTTTTCCTGAATACCTGTATCAACCTTGATAAGAAAGATACTTGGATAAGTTTCTGAAATAACGCCTTCAGATACATCATATTTGTGTCTGCCCATGTTTGCCCTGATTCTGACTTTCTGTCCGATGTGGTTTCCCAGAACCTCCCGAACCTGATTAACATTTGCCTGTCTCATACCAGCACCATGCCTTTCCTACTAACATTAATGCAGAGCCCAGCTCTTAAAACGATATGGACATTATAACATCATATTGCGTTTTTGTCAATGCCGACAAACTATATGTTGTGTTTTGGCGACACGAGTAGAAAAGGCAATGTTGCACAGTTTTTTTGTCTTATTTGGTCAAAATTGAACAATAGAAAAATTGTGGTAAAGTATTTCAAGTCAAAAAAAGTAAGATTCCTTTGACATTTCTTACAAACAAATTCAAAATAATGCGGATCGCTTTAGACGAAATGTTGATTTTTTTATTTATAAGGTCAACTGGGTCAAAAGGGTAAAACATCATCACTCGAATTCCACAGGAAGCTCTATATTTTCCGTCATGACCACTACATATGGGTAACTTGCGCCCCGCAGCACAAGGTCTTTTTCACCCGGTCCCAGAAGTTCGGTCTTGATAACCACGCAGTCCTCGGTCGTATACAGGTCGGTAACTCTGATGCTGTAGCCGCCGGTCTCCTGCCTGCCGTAGCCCTTGGCTATGTAGAGATTGTCGCCGTCGTTATAACTGATGCCGAATTTGCTGGTCTTTCTTTTTTCTATCTGTTCTAAAAGCTTGTCGGGCACCCTGCTGTCATCGCAGACGGTGAATTCGACATCCATTACTTTTTCTTCCTTCTTCTTACTGCAGGAGACACATCCGAGCGCCGGAATGGTGATCAGAAAAAGCAAGACCAACGTTCTCGTTTTAATGGTTTTTCGTTTTTTAGGTTCTGACATATAACTGCCTCCGATTGAAAATTTCGTCTGCCTGTGGTTGCGGCGTTACTATAATATATGCCGCGGGTTATTCCTGTATTCCATATATAAGGCTGTCATATTTATAAAACGAAGAGAAAACCCACTGCCCTTTGGGCGGTGGGTGACTCTCTGACAGGTGCTGGGTTCAAGCCCAGTACCTGT
>CACZSY010000242.1 GCA_902783965.1 uncultured Lachnospiraceae bacterium | reverse complement strand
TCTAAAAAAGTCAAAACAAGTAAAAGAAGCTTTATATTGGCGCTTGCGCTGCTGTTATTTACCAACATAATGATCAGTGTCGTATTTATAGTGTTTTACAGAAACGGTCTGAAAGAACACTTAATAGAACATATGCTGGATCTGACACATACCGCTGCTTACCAGATAAACGGCGATGAGCTGGAAAAACTTACCAAAGATGATGAGAATACCGAAAGCTATCAAAGAGCGCTTTCCATCCTCCGCTCATTTCAGGAAAATATTCATCTTGAATATATTTATGGTATCAGAGCCGAAGGCGACGGAACATTTACTTTTACCATAGATCCGACCGTTAAAGATCCCGGCGAATTCGGCGAACCCGTAGTTGCCACAGATGCTTTAAGAAAAGCAGCACAGGGGGAAGACGCCGTTGATGACATCCCTTATACCGACAGGTGGGGAACGTTTTATTCCGCTTACAGTCCCGTATTTAATTCCAAAGGAGAGGTTGCCGGTATCATAGCCGTCGATTTTGACGCTGACTGGTTCGACGGGCTGATCAACGAACACAGAAAAGTGGCTGTAATACTTACAGTGATCTCTTTAGGTCTTGGTATAGCTCTTTCAGTCATTATCATGACTTCCAACAAGAAGCATTTTTCTTCTATATTGAAAAGCATAGCTCAACTCGACCTTGAGATGCAGAAACTTGATAATTACCTGACAAAGATATCCTCAAAGAAACTCGATCTTCTGCCGGATTCATCGATCACGTCCCTAAAGACTCTCGCTTCCGGTGAAGGCGAAGTAATGCCTATTAAAAATGAGTATGACGAGTTACAGACCAGTATTGAAACCGTAAGCAAAAAATTAAGAAAATATCTGAAATATATCAACTCCGAAGTATATAATGACGATATGACCAATACCAAGAACAGAGCCGCCTATAAGATCAAGATAAAACAGTTCAGCGACGACATCGCCGCAAACAACGCGAAATTTGCTGTCGGTTTTTTTGATATTTACGATCTGAAGACCGTTTCGGCGCATTTCGGTTACGAAGCCGGCGACAGGCTGCTCTATGAATGCGGAAGGATCCTTAAAAATGTATTCGGCTACAACAATGTCTATCATATAGTGGGCGATGATTTTATCATATTATGCGAGGGAAAGACCGAGTACGATATGATAACATATTTTAAGACTTTTGAAGATAATCTTGCGAAATATCATGATATCCAGCAAGGTATCACTCTTGCGGTTTCAAAAGGTTACGCCGTGTATGATAAAGAAAAATACAGCAGCTACCGTGAAGTCTTCCTTGATGCAAGAGCAAATTGCGAAAAAGATAAAAGCAATATGGAATCGGGGAAAAAAGCTGGCGAAGAGGCGATCCTAGCGAAAAAAGACTCCGTGCAGAAATCAATATTACAAAGGTACGGCAAATCCTAATCCTTTCTATTTCAAAGGTATGGCAAATCCTAATCCTTTCTATTTCAAAGGTATGGCAAATCCTAATCCTTTCAAAGCCGATACAGAAAATTTCAGGAAGAAAACATTGCCCGGCTTGACCTTAAGACGCATAAGCTTGATCCATTCCTGAACAAGACTGAACATGGCTGAACAGGACTGAACAGGGCTGAACAGGATTTGTTCAAAGAAACTTGGTCTTCTTCAGGACAGTATTACTACTTCCCTAAAAGCGCTCGCTTCCGGAGAAAGTGACAGGATCGTTATCAAAAATGAATATGACAAATTGGAAACACGTATTGAAGCTGTAAGCAGAAAGCTGAGAAAATATCTTAAATACGTCAATTCGGAAGTATATAATGACGATATGACCAATACCAAGAACAGAGCAGCATATAAGATGAAGATAAAGCAGCTTGGAGAAGACATAGTTGCTGACAATGCAAAATTTGCAGTTGCTTTCTTCGACATCAAGGGTCTTAAGGATATCTCGGCGCACTTCGGCTATGAAGTCGGTGATAGGCTTCTGTATGAATATGCAAGGATCCTTAAGATTGTTGTCGGTTACAATAGTGTCTATCATGTTGTCGGTGATGAATTTATCATTATTTGCGAAGGTAAAACCCAGTATGACATGATCACTTATTCTAAGACTTTTGAAGAACATCTTGTACAATACCACGATATACAGGAAGGCGTCTCTCTTGTAGTTGCCAAAGGATATGCCGTATATGATAAAGAGAAATTCAACAGCTACCGCGAAGTATTTCTGGATGCAAAGGCTGACTGCGATAAAGACAGGACCACAAAAGAACCTTCCAAATTCGAGATCCTTGAAAAAAAAGACTCACACCGGGGTTTTTAACAGTTTTATAGAAAGAATTTAAGAACATGACTAAAACACGTAAAAAAACAATTCTGATAATTTTATGGCTCTGTGTGATCTGGGGACACAGCCTAATGCCTGCCACCGTCTCTTCTGGAGAAAGTGATTTTTTTACAGACCTTATGCTTAAGCTGATCCCGGCATTGAAAAATGCCGAAAATGTAGACTTTCTCGTTAGAAAGGTAGCACATTTCACCGAATTTCTGATCCTTGGGTGTCTCCTTTCCGCAAAGCTTTATGAATTGTTCAACAGATTTATTAAACGTTTTATCACCGTCGCTGGAGCTGGTCTTTTTGCGGCATTCATAGACGAGACTATCCAACTGTTTGTGGAAGGCCGCGCCGGAATGATAGCGGATATGTGGATCGACTTTGCAGGATGTATGACAGGGTGTATCATCACACTTATGATCATCAAAGTGAGGAATAATTCAAATCAAATAAAACTATAACTCTTCTTTAAGGTATTTAATAATCTCAACACAAGTACTCCTGTAAGCAAATATCAGACTAAACAGTACCGAAAGACTTATTGAAAACAATGAATATAATTCTACAGACTGCCTTGTCATAGTAACAACAAATACATATCCATCTCTAATAGATCTTACATATTTATAAAATACCATAACCGTTATCCCTATAATAACTGCAAGAATAATATTGATGAACATTACGATCAATCCTTCAGTCAGAAATTGGGATAATATATGAAATTTATTGGCACCTACTGCTCGTTTTACACCTATCTCAAATTTTCTGTCATTTAAGGCATTTACAAAGGAACTGTACAGATTTATTCCCAACAAAACGAACAGAACCATAGCTATCAAGTACTTATTTTTTATGAGTGTATTATTTTCGGAGATTGCCTGACTTTTGTCTTCAAGACTGTTTACTATTGCAAGATCCAGATCCCTAACAAGTCCTTTTATCTTTCCTATCTCAGAAGACTTTATTACCACTGTCGCATTGATCATTTCACTGTTTTGCAGCACATAACTGTCTGAAATATAGATAGCATCTGCCATATTATTTTCCACAGGATCTGAGTAATTTGCGTCTTCCAATTCATACCTTCCGACAACAGAATATCTTCTCAAATACTCATTTCCCTTTTTATCGGTGAACATGAGTGATATGCTTTTTTTATCACCATACTCTTTTTCCCTCCGGCTTCTTTGTGAACCCTTAACCGTTGGTCTCTCCTGCACAGATCACTTCCACATTCCGGACAGACGGTATCTTCTTCACTGATAATTAAAAATATCCTCTTTACATTCTAACCGATATTTTGATATGATAACCATGGTAGTGATACCACCTT
>CACZSY010000241.1 GCA_902783965.1 uncultured Lachnospiraceae bacterium | reverse complement strand
TGGCGCATCGCATTATGCCTGTCTTAAGATCGATTATACCAAGCCAGACCGTAACGAACATCTCGGCTTCATTTCCTTCACAAAGCGCTTTATTGGCTTTGATCATAATCTCTTCGGGAGACCCGCCTGACTGCGCGAAACTTCTTATGGCGGTCTTGCTTCTCATCATAAACAGAGCCGCCGGAATACTCTTTCCCGAAACGTCGGCGATAACCAGCGCAAACCTGTCCCTGTCCACAAAAAAGAAATCATAAAAGTCTCCTCCGACTTCCTTCGCCGGTTTCATTGACGCAAACAGTTCAAACTCATCTCTGTCAGGGAAAGAAAAATTCTTTGGAAGCGCCGATTCCTGTATCGATTTCGCAAAAATAAGTTCCTGTTCGATACGTTTTTCCGCCGCAGCTATATATCCTTTAAGCACAGTAACCGTCTGGTTGATATCATCTGACAAAGACGCAAATTCAGATGAACTTCTTACCGTAACAACCTCATCAAGATCTCCGTTAGTGATCTTTGCCAGAGAATCATTTATCAGTTTTATGTTATTTACAACGATCTGATTAACCAGAGATGCTATCAGAACATAAATTACGGTAAATAAAAGAATATCTCCCAACGCGACTTCATAAGCCTGCGCATCTCTGTACCAATAGACCTCACTGTCCGCCATATAAGTAACTATACGGTTATGCTCATCAATATCATCTGTATAGAAATGAGAATCCACGCCCCACAGAGAGCCTCCGGCAACTTTACCTTTTCCGTTTTTAACAAGTTCCAGTTCTTCGGAGGACATGCGGCTTCCTTTATTTTTTCCATTTATCACAAACCCTGTCTCATCAAATACATCATAAGAGATATTACTGTCGAAATTCAGGTTCTCTATACCCGCAAGATATTCTTTTTTAATACTTTCCTGATTTTTTATAAGCAGTTCTTTGCAATCCTGATGCGCCGCCTGGGTCTGGAGCGTATAGCTGAATATAAAATTTCCTATGATCACAACAGACGTAACAATGAATAACCATCTTTGGAACCTTTGCGAGACAGGAATCATTTCTTCATTCTCTCTTACAAAAGGATTTTTCCATTCCTTTGTAAATATCTGAATCATGATCGAAGAACCCATCACGCCCAAGGCCGTAAAAATTATCATAGGCACCGCGCAAACGCTGACGACCATAAATGCCATCCTCATATCGCTTCTGTGCGTAATAAAGACAACATACATATGGAAAACTTCCATTACCGCTCCCATAAAAAACGCATAGAACGGCGACGGTTTTTTCCCGCGGAATACCTTAACACTCATCACCATCGCGACAAAACCCGCAAGGCAGGTAGAAATGCTGCAGGCTATCCTCGTATACGCTCCCACATTAAAATACGTTCCGGCTATGAAACGCTCTATGCCTCCGATCATGCCTGCGATAATTCCCGAAAGCGGAGAAAAGAAAAGACCTGCGACCAGCGGTCCCATATCGCGCACATTCATGACCATGTTGTCATAAGCTACGCCGAAATGCGTTGACATGACAGCGCTTGCCGCAAATATCAGTCCGATCACTATTTTACCTGCCGTCCTAAGTTTCTTTCCTTTGGTACAGTACCACACCAAAGCTACAAGGATCAGATAAAGGATCGTTATGCCCGACATCTTAACGATCATTGAGATAAACGCGCTGTCTATCTCAAAACTGTTAAATAGAAAAAACATATCCGCACTTCCTTACATTCTTCCAAAAAGATTAGAGAAACTCTCCCCCACCCTATATGCTGGTGCTAATCTTTTTTAATAATATCCACAACTTCCCCTATATACATATCATGAGAAGCCTGTCCCTCATACATATTTTTTACAACCTGCTCCGGCATATTGGACTCTTCAAGACGCTGCGCAAATATTTTTCGGCAGACAAACGTTACTTCGGCCTGTTCAAATGACATGCTTTCACCTGCCCTTACCGGAGTAAGCCCCGAATCTTTCATCTTATCCATATCCCTTCCCGACTTAGAGCCGAGTACGCCCAGAGTCTTCTTATACTGCGCCGGATAAAAGCTTATGGTGAAGAACTCATTTGAATCCAT
>CACZSY010000240.1 GCA_902783965.1 uncultured Lachnospiraceae bacterium | reverse complement strand
CTTGGCAGCTTTCGTGAATTCCCTATCATCAACATCAAAGGTCTTTACGAAAAGATAGAACGCGCCCTGCGGTCTGACACAGGTATATCCGTAACTTATAAGACTTTCATATAAAAGCTTTCTGTTGGCGTCATATATCCCGGTATCAACAGACGCGTCAAGGCACTCTCCTATAACTTTCTGCATAAGAGAAGGGGCATTGACAAATCCAAGTATCCTGTTGGCGACATTTGCCGCTGCCTTGATCTCCTCGGCGCCGTCAAGTTCGTCCGGAAGCACCAGATAACCGATACGCTCTCCCGGAAGGGATAAAGATTTGCTGTAGGAATATCCAACTATAGTATTCTCATAAATTCCCGTCACATAAGGAACCTCGACACCGTCATATACAAGCTCCCTGTAAGGCTCATCGGAAACAAGATATATCGGAGCTCCGTATTCTTTGCTCTTATTTCTTAAAACATCCGCGATATCTTCCAGAACCCTTTTCGAATATACTACTCCTGTAGGATTGTTCGGAGTATTTATAAGAAGTATTCTGGTCTTTTCGCTGATCTTTCTTTCAAGGTCTTCTATATCAGGTAAAAATGTCTCTTTATCGGTACCCGCAGCGACAAGAACCGCTCCGTAATTCGCGGCATAATTCCTGTATTCTCCAAAATAAGGCGTAAATACAACTACTTCATCTTCCGGATTAAGCAGAGTCCTGAATATAACATTAAGACCTCCGGCAGCTCCCACTGTCATAAGTATGTTGCTTCCGTTAAAATGTGTCAGGAATCTTTCATTAAGCGAAGCGGCGATCTTTTCCCTTACGTCCTCAAATCCCGCATTGTTCATATACCCGTGAACCGTCTTAGGATCTTCATTATCCAAAATTGTGTTTATGGCATCTTTGATGACCGAAGGAGGATTAACACTCGGATTGCCGAGGCTGAAATCATATACGTTCTCTTTCCCGTATATATCAGCCATCTTTTTTCCTTCTTCAAACATTGCCCTTATGACAGAACTTCCCGCTGTAAGCGCCTTCATGCTTTCTGAGATCATGTCATCATTCCTTTCATCTTGTCGGTCAATTGAGACTCCCGCCTTTGCAGGTGGTGAGTTATAACAAATTGGTCTTGGCGGGAGTCTCAATCTCCCTCCAGGATAAAGCCTCCGGCGGATCGCAACCGCTCTCAGCAAAAGGCGCTTACCGGCCGCCAGAGGTGTTCTTGATCTATACTTCAAGCATCATTATATAATCATCCATTACAAAGCCGCCGCCGATATGTGTTACTACCGAATCGGTTATACTGAAACCGCTTGCTTCATAAGCCCTGATAGCGTCGCTGTTATTCTTATTGACTGTAAGCCACATCGCGCCGCATCCGTCATCCTTCGCGATCTTTGCAAGCTCTTTCACGGTCTGTGTTCCGATGCCCATCCTTCTGCATTCTTCATACAGATACAGCTTGCTGATGAACATCTTCTTTTTATCGCGGCTTATCTGTACCGCGCAGTATCCGGCTTCCTCGCCCTTGGCTTCTATAATAAAATATTCATAATTTTCATTAACCATCTGTCTTCTTACAGCTTCTTCCGACTGGAACCTGTCAAGCATGTATTCAACCTGCTCCGCGCCTATGATGTCAATATAGTGTTCTCTCCATATCTTATGCGCCATGTCGGAGATCTTCGTAACGTCATCAGGGCTTTCAACTCTCCTGAGCTTAATATCGCCGTCAGCCGCTCTTTTCTCGGAAAGTATGCGCTCTTCGATCAGCTGCGCCGCATATCTTACATTTTCAACACAAGGTCTCTTCTTATAATATTCCTCTGTTCTAGGTTCAGGAGTTGTATCAACCGCTGCTGCGGAAACCTCCGAAGGATTCTTTGAAAGTCCTAAAAGTTCCCTGCAGATGATGCTTCCGAATTCGGCTTTAAAATCCTGTGCCATAAGATTTACAAGATCGTAATTGGCTTTCTTTCCCGCGAAATCCCTGGCGTCCGTTGTACCGTTCTCAAGTCCGGCGATCATAAACGCTCCCGTAAGCGCGCCGCACACCTCTCTCATTCTGCCCATTCCGGCTCCGAAAGAAGCCGATATCCTTAACGCCGTATTGGTATCTATTCCGTAAATGTCACTGAATGCAGCGAAAACAGCCTGCGAACAGTTATATCCTTCTTTAAAAAGTTCCACCGCTTTGTCTGCTCTTGATTTATTCTCCATATAAACCATCCTTTCTATGGAAACTGCTTTACAGTCCTTCAAACTGATAAGACTGCCCGAAGTTTTCATGTTACATAAAGCAATTTTTATTTTCGCCTTATTTTAGTAGGATTCATGGCAAATGTCAACTAAATTGTTGCGGTTGCGAAAGCTTGTTAAAATTTTCACTTATATCTTTATATTTTGCCGATTCATTAATAATAATGCACAATATATCACAATTTACCCACTGTGTCAATAGGTTGTACGATGTTGAAAATATATTGAACTATATTTGTGTTAAAAATCTCATGAGCTGTCACAATTCTGCTCTCACTTGCTGTCACAAACTCGTTCATCTTTCTGTCACTGTACCGGGGCTTT
>CACZSY010000239.1 GCA_902783965.1 uncultured Lachnospiraceae bacterium | reverse complement strand
TGACAGGTACCGGGCTTGAACCCAGCACCTGTCAGAGAGTCACCCACCGCCCAAAGGGCAGTGGGTTTTCTCTTCGTTTTATAAATCCCGGTCTGTCAGCAGATCTCAGAACCCGCTTTCATATCCTTTTCAGGAACCATGAGCGCAAGCTCGCCCTTTTCATTCTCAGCGCACAGCAGCATGCCCTCTGACATAAGTCCCGCAAGCTTCGCAGGCTTTAAGTTTACGAGCACCATGACTTTCTTGCCCTTCATCTGCTCAGGCTTATAATATGCTTTGATGCCCGATACTATCTGAAGCACTTTGTCTCCCACAAGAACCTTTGAACACAGGAGCTTCTTAGACTTTGGAACTTCCTCGCACTCAAGTATCTCACCTACCGCGAACTGGAGCTTTGAGAAATCCTCATAGCTTATGATATCCTTGATCGTAAGCGGTATCCTGTCCTCATCGGTCTTATCGCCTGCCGCCTCCGCGTCTTTGGCAGCTCCATCCGCATTTTTTGCAGCTTCATCCGCATCTTTTCCGGTCTTAGCCGCAGGCGCATTCTTAGCGTTAATCTCTTCGACCTTCTTCGCGATCTGCGCCGGATCAAGTCTTGCAAATAATATCTTCGGAGAATCCGTAACCTTTCCGCCGTCCGGATAGAGTCCGAAGCTTCCGAGTTCTTCCATGCTTCTTTCTCCCGCGCCGAGCTGGCTTAATATATTATCGCTCGTGTCAGGCATGAACGGCTTTAACAGATTTGCGCCTATCGTTATGCTCTCCACAAGGTTGTACATAACCTCTGCAAGCCTGTCTTTTTTGCTCTCATCCTTTCCGAGTATCCACGGAGTTGTCTCATCTATATATTTGTTGCATCTTTTAAATAATGTGAAAATGGCTGTAATGGCGTCTGCGACTCTCAACTTATCCATCTTTTCGCAGACAACGCCTGCCGTCGATGCCGCAAGGCTCTTAAGTTCTTCATCAACCGGCTCGGTCACGCCGCCTCTTCTTACTTCCCCGCCAAAATATTTATTGGTCATGGAAATGGTTCTGTTTACAAGGTTTCCGAGAGTGTTGGCAAGATCCGAATTAGTCCTCTCGGTCACAAGATCCCATGTAACGACTCCGTCATTGTCAAACGGCATCTCATGAAGCACGAAATATCTTACCGCGTCAACTCCGTATACATCCACAAGATCATCGGCATAAATGACATTTCCTTTGGACTTGCTCATCTTGCCGTCTCCCTGCAGAAGCCACGGGTGTCCGAATACCTGCTTCGGAAGCGGAACGCCCAACGCCATGAGCATGATAGGCCAGTAAATTGTATGGAATCTTAAGATGTCCTTTCCGATAAGATGAAGATCCGCCGGCCAGTAATTCTTGAACAGCTCATCGCTCTCACCGTCGCAGTCATATCCAAGACCTGTAATATAGTTGCTTAACGCGTCGATCCAGACATAAATGACATGCTTATCGTCAAATGTCACAGGGATTCCCCATTTAAATGAAGTCCTCGACACGCACAGGTCGGAAAGTCCGGCAAGTATGAAATTGTTCATCATCTCGTTCTTTCGCGACTCCGGCTGTATGAATTCCGGATGCGAATTGATATGCTCGATAAGCCTGTCGCTGTATTTTGAAAGCTTTAAGAAATAAGCTTCTTCCTTTGCCGGAGTACATTCCCTTCCGCAGTCAGGACATTTTCCGTCCACAAGCTGTGAAGGCGTAAAGAACGACTCGCACGGAGTACAGTACATTCCTTCATAAAATCCCTTGTAGATATCACCCTGATCATAAAGCTTCTTGAAAATCTTTTGAACCTGCTTCTCATGATCTTCGTCGGTCGTCCTGATAAATTTATCATAAGAGGTATTCATAAGATCCCATATCGACTTTATCTGATCCGATACGCCGTCGACGAACTCCTTAGGACTTACGCCCTTCTCCGCCGCTTTAAGCTCGATCTTCTGACCGTGTTCGTCGGTTCCCGTCTGAAATCTTACATCGTAACCCTGAAATCTCTTAAATCTCGCAATACTGTCGGCCAGTACCGCTTCGTAGGTATTGCCTATATGAGGCTTGCCCGAAGTATAAGCTATGGCTGTCGTAATGTAATACGCATTATCTTTTTTACACATAACACCACCTAATCCCGAATGGGGGATCCTTTCTAAAAAGTAATTCTCTATATCTTAGCATTTTTAATGCCTGTTGTAAAGTGAGCGGGCTGCCCTGCCTGCGAAATCTTCCAGCCACCCTGCCTGCGAAACAAATTGGATTCCCTGTCTGCGAAATTAGCGGGCTGCCCTGTCTGCGAAATCTTCCAGTACCTCGAAATAGTTTTCGAAGGTTTTGGCGCAGCAGCCCGGATTTCCTATCACAATACCATCGCTTTTAAGACCTGTCAGCGAAAATCCCATTGCCATTCTGTGATCTTCGAAAGTCTCTACCACACATGGTTTCGGGCTTCCCGGGATTATCCTTATGAAATCTTCGCCCATCTCACAATCGATCCCCATTGCCTTAAGTTGTGATACAATGGCTGCCATCCTGTCGCACTCCTGATATCTGATATGTCCGATACCTTTGATCGTAACCGGCGAATCCGCGAATACGGCAACCGCAGCCAGAGTGATCGCCTGATCCGAGCAGGCATGCATGTCTGCTTCAATCCCTTTAAGCCTTCCGCCTTCCGGACCTCTAAGGACTATTCCCTCCTCTGTCTCATAAAGGGTTGCTCCCATTCTCTCCAGTATATGAAGAAATTCGACATCGCCCTGAAGACTGTTTTCGTGAACTCCGTATACCATCACACTTATTCCAAGTATTGCCGCCGCCGCATAAAAATATGCCGCCGCCGACATGTCGGCCTCAGTCTCATATACTGCCGCTTTCAAAGTCTGATGCCGCACCTTGTAGAAGAGCCGGCTGTTCTCCCGTATAGCATCAGCTTCTTTGAGGCGATCGTCCTCCCCGATCAGATTGTCGTCCTTGAGCCGGCTGTTCTCCCTGTTTACCTCAACCGACGCGCCGAACATCTTCATAAGCTCGATCGTCATGTCGATGTAAGCCATTCCATGGCTTCCGGTGACTTCTATTGTGAGACCATCGGAATTATTCTTTGTTCCGCAGCCCGCAGCGGAAGCTGAAGACACATCGGAAACCGCAGCGGACGCTTCTTCGGAAACCGCAGCGGACGCTTCTTCGGAAACCGCAGCGGACGCTTCTTCGGAAACCG
>CACZSY010000238.1 GCA_902783965.1 uncultured Lachnospiraceae bacterium | reverse complement strand
CCTTCTTTTGATAGCATCTTCAAAAGCTCTTCAAGAAGCTTCATGGTACTTTCATGCATTACATAATGTGACTTGCCTTTTTCAAAGTATTCAAGCGCGCTGCTGTCCGTATACGCATCTTTTTTATAAACCTTGCAGGCCGCCACCCTGTCGCAGAACATCTCCACTACATACTTTTTCGGCATGGGATGTCCGACAAGCTTATAGTCCGGTTTCTGTGAAAAATCTATCCAGTATTCAAAATGATGTTTATTTCTGCCCTTATGGTGCAGCCATGCTTCAGAATAACCTTTCTCTTCTTTTTCCGCGGCATTGGGACTTCTGTCTCCCTGATAATACTTAACGCCTGTCATAAATTCACATGGCATGTATTTAGAGAGATCATGCAAAAGTCCCTGTTTGTAAAGGCCGCATTTAAAGCAGTGTTTCATGACCATATGCCTGTGCTTTGTAATTGTACGAAAATGATTTATCGCTCTGTTCTTCACTCTTTTTTCCTTTCCGGGATCCAGTTCATTAAATCAGAAAATGTTCCAACACATATCTGAAACAATCCTTATAAGTAAATCTTTCCACATCCGAAACCGCAAGTATATCCACATCTCCAATTTTACTATTTTCACAGAAAAATTCAACCCTTCCGATCACATCACCCTCATTGACCGGAGCTTTTACTTCCTTTGCCATGATCTTATATGTAACCTCTTTTCTTTTGTCCTCACCTATAAATACATGTTGGAATCCATTTTTAAGTTTTCCCTTTACATCATCATTTTTTCCTTCTGTCACATCAACCGTAAACTCTTTCTTATCAAGTTCGCTGTTCTGATATACAAAGCAGTTGGCAAAACCGTAATCCAGGAGTCCGGCGCAGTCCGCAAATCTTATCTTTGGAGTCTTGGCTTTCATTACAACGGCGATCAGTCCGACTCCGTTCCTTTTGGCAGTTGCGCTCAGACAAAATCCAGCCGTATCGGTCGATCCCGTTTTAAGGCCGGTTATACCTTTATATGTTCTGATAAGCTTGTTAGTATTGTTCAATCCGAACTCTTTTTCACCCCTTCTGGTCCTGTGTATTATCGTATCCATCCAGATGGTAGTGTATTTCGTGATCTCAGGATGTTTCGTAATAAGTTCTCTGGACATTATCGCGATATCCCTTGCGCAGGAATAGTGATCTTTCGCATCCAGTCCATGGCTGTTGACAAAATGCGTATTCATCATTCCTAATGCAGCCGCTTTTTCGTTCATCTTATCCACGAACTGTTCCTGTGTGCCACAGGTAAATTCAGCCATCGCAACCGCTGCGTCATTGGCGCTTGCGATACATATGCACTTTATCATATCTTCAACGCTTAAGGTTTCACCCGGCTCAAGATACACATTGGAACCTCCCATACCCGCGGCTCTTTCACTCGTGCTGACTTCGTCTTTAAGACCATACTGTCCCTTATCCATAGCTTCAAAGATAAGAATAAGTGTCATTACCTTTGTAATGGATGCCGGAGCAAGTCTTTCATCGGCATTTCTCTCGTATATTACTTTTCCTGTTGCTTCTTCCATAAGCACAGCGCTTTCGCAGTCAGGCGCCGGCTCGGCAGCATTGGTCTTAAGACAAACTAACGGATCAATCAAAATTGAAATGATCATAAAAAACAGCATGAAAACTGCTGTCTTTCTTTTAGGATTAACAGATACAGACAAAAGAATACCCCATATTTTTTTAATAATATATGGGGTATCGATCATATATATACTTATTTCAGGCGGCGCCTGCGGACATTTTATATTCTTTCGGCAGTTCTGTCTGCTTTTTGCGTTATATGATAACTTACAGGACTGCTTCTCCAAGAAAATAAAAACCTTTGCACTCCGTAAGCTTTACATCTATAACTTTTCCTATCATTTCCCTGCAGCCTTTAAAATGCACTGTAAGATTGTTTTCAAGTCTTCCGGTGACAAGCTCCGCATCCTGAGAATTGACCTCTTCGACCAGAACCTTCATTGTCTTTCCGGTATATTTTTCCGCTTCCCTGTGAGTCACTTCATTGACAAGTTTTAAAAGCCTGTCAAATCTTTCCTTCACAACCTTTTCATCAATCTGGTCAGCTCTCCTTGCTGCCGGAGTTCCCGTCCTCTTTGAATAGATGAAGGTATATACACCTGAATATCTTACCTGT
>CACZSY010000237.1 GCA_902783965.1 uncultured Lachnospiraceae bacterium | reverse complement strand
TCAACCACATGCGGATGCGTTCCCACAACCGCGAGTACTCCAAGGTCCGCAAGGAACTTCGCCTGTTCCTCCTGCTCCGGAAGCAGATGTCCGTAAGGTCCGTTATCCTTTCCCCAATGCATGAACACGATAACACAGTCCGATATTTCCCTTGCTTTCTCAATATCCGCCTTTGCCTTTTCCTCGCTGAATACGTCTACGAGCCACTCGTCCTTCGGACCTCTTCCGTTAAAGCCATAGGTGTAATCCAGCATGGCGATCTTTATATTATTTTTCTCTATTACCTTAACAGTATCCGCATCTTCCTGGGTTTCATGTATGCCCAAAACCGTTATATTCTCAAAATTCTTCCAAACCTCTATTGTATTATATACGCAGCTGTCGCCGTGATCCATCGTATGATTCGTTGCCTGTTCAACAACATCAAATCCGGCGTTGACAAGAGCCTGCGCCATCTGCGGCGGCGTGCGGAAACCTCTGTCCGCTCCTAAAGGTTCCTGCTTTTCAGTTCCGAAGATCGTCTCCTGATTAACGATAGCTATATCGGCCGCCTGAATATCCGCCTTAACATGCACATAAAGATGGTTGAAATCATATCCGCCCTTACCGTCCGCCGCGCTTTTCCATATGCTCTGATGGCAGAGGTTGTCTCCAACCGCAAGCAGATTAACGGAAGTTGTCGGGACATATTCCTTCTCATCATCAGAAGGATCCTCCGTTATATCCTGATCATTCTCATTATTCCCGTCGACGCCTTCCTTATATCTTTCAATGACTCTTTTCCCATCGTCGGTAGCTTCAATATTGTAGTACGTGCCTTCGTTCTTCGGCTTTTCTTCTTCCTTTTTGCCGCATCCCCATACCGAAACAGTCATAGTCATGATAACCGCAAGCGCCAGGGAAGCCGCCCTTTTACCATAATATCTTCTCACAAAAAAACTCCTTTTCAAATAATTGACTTTATGTTTAAATAATACTACTATATCACTATTCTTGCAAGAGATATGATTGTTCAGCGTAAGGAGACATTACTATTTATGTTTAGGCTATGGGGTAAAATATATAAAGAAAACCGTATAATAAAAGAAGCCGTCATCAGCGACGACTCGGAACTTAACCGTACAAGAAAGGTCTTTCACGCGCTTGACGTGATCTGCCATGATTTCGACCTGCAGACGCCGATCTGGCTCGATTCTGCTATAAATGATTTCAAGCGCTTTGATAAAGCCAGATTTCTTCCCGAAAGCTTTATAGAACAGGTTGATTTTGATTATCTGGAGATTCAGGTTATAGAAGAGGATTGAGATTATAAAAGAAGATTAAAGAACGCCGGAAACGTGAGACTTCACAACTGAGCTGAGCGGATACAAAAAAAGTATCCGCTCAGTCTTTTTTACTATTACCTGTTTTAATTATTTAAATTATAAATCTTTCAAAAATAATTTCACGGACGTCCATAGCTTGGCGCTCCCGCGATCCCGGAATATTATAATCTCTTCATAAGCTCTTCGGCCTGCTTCTCATATCCCGGCTTTCCGAGCAGCGCGAACATATTGGACTTGTAGCTTTCAACGCCAGGCTGGTTGAAAGGATTAACTCCGAGCATGTATCCGCTGACGCCTACGGCAAATTCAAAGAAGTAGAAAAGCTCTCCGAGAGAGAATTCATCTTTCTCAGGAATATTGATCATAAGGTTAGGAACCTGTCCGTCGGTATGCGCAAGCTGTGTTCCCTTCATTGCGCTCTTGTTGATAAAGTCAACGCTCTTGCCTGCAAGATAGTTAAGGCCGTCAAGGTCAACATCTTCTTTTTCAAGGATTATCTCGCTTCCTGCATCCTCAAGACACATTACAGTCTCGAAAAGAGTTCTCTGTCCGTCCTGAATGAACTGTCCCATTGAATGAAGGTCTGTTGTAAGGTCAACTGCGGCAGGGAAGATACCCTTCTGATCCTTGCCTTCGCTCTCGCCGTAAAGCTGTTTCCACCACTCTGCCACGAAATGAAGTGAAGGCTCATAATTTGCAAGGATCTCAACGCTCTTGCCTTTTCTTAAAAGAATATTTCTAATAGTTGCATACTGCAGTGAATCATTGTCTTCAAAGCTGTTGCCCAGGCACTTTTCTCTCATGCTTGCCGCGCCTTCCATAAGCTTTGTTATGTCTGCGCCGCTGACTGCTATAGGAAGAAGACCAACTGCGGTAAGTACCGAGAAACGACCTCCTACATCATCAGGAACCACAAAGCTCTCATATCCTTCTTCATTGGCAACTCTCTTAAGAGCTCCCCTTGCCTTGTCTGTTGTCGCATATATCCTCTTGGCTGCCTCTTCCTTGCCGTATTTCTTTATGAGCATATCCTTAAATACTCTGAAAGCTATAGCAGGCTCTGTAGTCGTTCCCGACTTACTGATCATATTGATAGAGAAATCCCTGTCTCCGATCACGTCAATAAGATGTCTGATATATGTACTGCTGATGCTGTTTCCAACATAATAGATCTCCGGAGCTTTTCTGATCTCCTTAGAAACCGAATTATAAAAACTATGTCTTAAGAATTCTATCGCAGCCCTTGCTCCGAGATAAGAACCTCCGATTCCTATTACAAGAAGAACCTCTGAATCATTTCTGATCTTGTCGGCTGCCTTCAGTATTCTGTCAAACTCTTCCTTATCGTAATCAACCGGAAGATCTATCCAGCCAAGAAAATCATTACCGGCACCTGTACGGGAAACCAGCTTATCCATGGCGTTCACTGCCTGATCCTTGGCATAATCAATCTCTTCGTCCGATATAAATTTCTTTGCAAGGGAATAATCAAATTTCACATTGCTGCTCATTTTTTCCAACACTCCTTTATGTCGATATCATATGATTAAATAAAACTTAATAAAGCGTATTAATTTTCCTCAATACTATCAACAATTCTATCAAATGAGCCGGTTTTTATCAATAGTTATTATTAACTAAAGGAAACATCTGAAAATGCCATTATTGAGTTATTGTGCAAAAATTCCCCTGAGTATTTCATCAATAGTATCCTCTTCCTTCTCAGTTTCCAGATTTCTTCTTCTCTTTTCTTCAAGCATCATCTCCTTCTGTCTAGAGGCTGTAGTGACGTTCCATACCG
>CACZSY010000236.1 GCA_902783965.1 uncultured Lachnospiraceae bacterium | reverse complement strand
CTTAACGAAAAGATTTTCCATGCTTTTTCGGATCACTTCTTCAGAAATTCCGAAGTGGTATCCGACAGCTACTGCCATAAGCGAATTGTATACACTGAAATTACCGGGTATATTAACCTTTACATCCATCTCAAGCTTACCGCTGAGTCTGTATCTTACGCCCGGTCTTCCGTTTTCAGATACAAGTCTTATATCCGAAGCCTTGAAATCCGGATCGTTTCCACAGCCGAAGGTCTCGACGCTGCAGCTCCTGCCCTCAACCATCTTAGGCGCATATTCATCATCTATATTTATTATTCCGACCTTGCACATGTCAAACAGTTTTGCCTTACTGTTCATATAATCATCGAAATCGTCATGCTCATTCGGACCGATGTGGTCAGGTGAAAGATTTGAAAAAATGCCGTAATCAAATTCCACTCCCAAAACCCTGTTGTATTTAAGCCCCTGTGACGATACTTCCATCACAACAGCCTCAATTCCTTCTTTAACCATGCGGTCAAAATACGAATAAAGCGTAAACGCGTCCGGCGTAGTGTTAAGACTCTTTATATGTTCTTCGCCGATTATCGTCTCGATCGTGCCTATAAGTCCCGTCTTTATGCCCGCCATTTCAAGCATTGACCTGATCATATAGGTCGTGGTCGTCTTGCCCTTGGTTCCCGTAATACCGATAACCTTAAGCTTTCTGTCGGGATAGTCAAAATAAGCTCTCGACATATAAGCCATGGCAAGCCTTGTATCATCGACTTTCAATATGCAAAGATCCGGAAATTCATTTCTAAGCTTATCCGTCTCTTCTTCTCCGTAATCCGCCTGAACAACAACAGCCTTTACGGTTCCGGCAACCTTATCTATATAATCATGTCCGTCGCTGACCGCTCCTCTTATACAGACAAAGACACTTCCGTTATCAGCCTTTCTGGAATCAAAACAGATATTGGTTATCTCCGCATCGGAAATATTACCGCTGACCTTAAACTCATAATCTTTTAATAGTTCTGTTACTCTCATATGTGCCTGCCTGCTTTCTTTCTAATAGGTATATGTAGAAACTCTTCACTGCGTTCAAAGTTCCTCTTGATCCAACTCAATGACTTTCAAAATCCATCTTAATCTAACTCAATGAATAAGAAATTTTAAGTTTTATTTCATCTCGATAAAAATTGAGTTTTACTTCGCTTTTGTTCTACATATGTAGTATGTGTGTATGTACTCGAATAATTTATAATAGCACTTTTAAAGACGATTGTCAAAGGTTGAATTAAAATAGTCTGTGAGTTGGGAATGATTGGGTTTTCTCTTCGTTTTATAAAAAACAGTTGACAAATAAGTCAGGATTAATTATAGTAAGAAATGGTCACGCGAACCGACGCACCTATAGTTAAATGGTATAACAGGTCCCTCGTAATGATCAGTTATGGGTTCAATTCCCGTTAGGTGCTTAAAACAACAAGGCAGGAAAGTTTTTTCTTTCCTGCCTTTTCTTTTTATGCACATGGGGTGCACATGAAGCCTGCCCTAAACCACCAACGTGGCCGAACCGTACAACTTCAGCGGTTTTCCGTTCTCGTCAAACTCCGTGGTATATCTTACATGGAACGGCACTCTTCCAACCGTAAGCGGAATTATTGCTTCGATCGTTCCGGCTCCATTCTCAAGTTTCTTCATTAATTCCCTGTACATATCCGCATAATCCGGCGGGAAGATCCCTGCCTCTATAGCAGGTTCCGGATAATTCTTTACCAGCGGCGGAAGGTTCAGATCCCTCATGCATCTGAAGCACGGCCGCATCTCTTTCGTCGCCACATCCACTTCCCATGCATAGACATTGGCCTGCTCGAACGCCGCCTTAAATCTCGATTCATTTTCCTCAAGCTCGCTAATGTGTTTCTTCTGCGCGGTTATATTTCTGACCATCTCAAATATCAGGCATTTATCACCCGCCTGTCCGATAAGCCTCATGCTGCTCTCCACGCAGATCTTCTCTTCACCGCACATTCTTGTACAGATCTTTCTGCAGGTTTCGCAGGTCTCCTCGTCTCCGCTCTCGATGGTCCGATGAATAGTGTCCTCGAATTTCTTTCTGTTTATCTCATCCATTGTATCATACGGACTGGTCTCAAAAATATCCTTCTCAGTTCTTCCAACTCCGATCTCTTTGATAAATTTTTTATTTATTCTCATGATCTCAATGCTGTTATCCTGTTTATCGTAGACAAATATTCCCGCCGGTCCGGCAAAATTGCTGAAAATAAGCGTTTCCATAGAATCAGGATTCCAGAAACGTCCGGAATCAAGCGCATTCACGAGTGAAACGGAAACATTTGCCGGCTCATGTCTGATATTCCTGATATACTCCATGAAGTCATCTTCACAGCAAGGTCTGGAATAAAGATACCCCTGTATATAGACACATCCGAGGCTCTTAAGATAATCCGCCATCTCTATTGTCTCCACGCCCTCTGCTATAACCGGAGTATCCAGCCATTTTGCCATATGGATTATCGAACTTAAGATGGTGCCGCCGCGTCCTCCGATATCGCCTCGTATAAATATCATATCGAGCTTGATTATATCAACCATAAGATCTTTTAAGATATTAAGCGACGAATATCCGCTTCCGAAGTCATCCATTTAAACCAGATAACCCAGAGAATGCAGCCTGCTTATAACCGAAGAAACCAGTTCCATGCCGCCTATCGCAGACGACTCTGTGATCTCGATACGAAGAAATTTAACCGGAATATCATATTTTTTTCTGATGCTTTCGATCGTATCTATGTAATTGTTATTATAAATATCATATCTGGACATGTTAACTGATATCGGCATCATCTGCTGTCCTTCATCACGGCATCTTTTCTGCAGCCTGCACACGTCTTCGAACACCTTGATGTCAGCCCGGTAGATCAGACCGTTCTTCTCCATAACCGGAATAAAATTCGCCGGTGACTGCTGACCGAATTCAGGATCATTCCATCTCATAAGCGCTTCCGCGCCAAGCATTCTTCCCGTATCATGATTGATCTGTGCCTGATAATTAACATAAATATATCCTTTTTCCAAAGCTTCGGAAAATCTTTCAATATACTCAACATCTGTCATCTGCCTGTTCATTTACCTTCTCCTGACTATCAAATATTTTAAGGCGAAACCTTTCAGCCTGTTCCAGAAACTACTTTATGTCTTCTTTAATTCCCTCACACAGTTCTTTCCTCTGTCTCTTATATCAGAAACTCCTTTACGATCTCTTTAAACACCGTCTTAACTCTGTCTGCCGTACTTTTTACTTCTTCATGTGAAAGTTTCGCGTCAAGCACGCCCGCCGCCATGTTGGTAATGCAGGAAACCGCTGCAACCTTCATACCGCAGTGATGAGCGACAATGGCTTCCGGAACTGTTGACATCCCGACCGCATCAGCACCGAGTACACGCAGCGCGCGGATCTCAGCCGGCGTCTCATATGCAGGACCTTTCATGTACGCATAGACGCCTTCTCTTGCTTTTCCGGTATATTTATCAATGATCTTCTTAAGTTTAGAGCTCATTTCCCTGTCAAATGTCTCACTCATGTCAGGAAACCTTACTCCGAATTCATCTATGTTCCTGCCTCTGAGCACCGAATCCGAGAAGAAACTCAGGTAATCATTTATTACCATAAAATCGCCCGGTTCAAAGGATGTGTTGATGCCTCCCGCGGCATTGGTGATCAGGATATTCTCTATTCCAAGAAGCTTAAATACCCTTACCGGAAACGTAGTCTCTTTAAGAT
>CACZSY010000235.1 GCA_902783965.1 uncultured Lachnospiraceae bacterium | reverse complement strand
TATACAAGCACTATAAGGGCAAAGAGGACATCCTGAACGCGTTGATAGATTCCGCGGAAGCGCGATATGAGGAAATGTTTGGCTCTGAGAATAATATCGGAAAAGTACCAAAAAGCCGGGAAGAATTCATAAAAGTGACTATGAAAAGGATATCATTCACCATGAATGATCCTGTGATCCGCAGAATGCGGATGTTTCTTGTCCAGGAACAGTTCAGGAACGAAAGGATTTCCGAGGTTACGACCAGGCATCAGCTGGACGGTATACAAAGGATGTTTGCAAGGATCATCGAAGAAATGATGCAAGAGGGTATCGTCATAGATGATGATCCGGGGCTGCTTGCAGCAGAACTTACCGCGCCGGCCGTTCTGCAGATCGCGAGATCAGACAGACAGCCGCAGTGTGAGAAAGAATGCATGGAATGCATCGAAAAGCATTTACGGCATTTCTGCAGGGTATACATGAGATAGCAGAGGACTGCCGAGGTAATCTTATTTGATATCAATGAGATGGCTCAGAAAGAACTGAAGAAAAAACATAAAAATAAAAATTTAAAAAACACGCCATAATGGGATTGACTTGTTGACACATCCGTGATATAATCATGTCTAAATCAAAATGACGGAGGTATTTATATTGATGGAAAAAACAACAGCATTAGAGACAGCATTGAGGAAGATAGCAGAACTTGAAAGGGAGAATGAAGACCTTAAAGAGGAACTCGAATACTTAAGAAAAAGAAAGGCCAGCGGAAGACAGCGTCATAACGAGAAATGGATGACTGTCTATAACGATTTCATCAGATGTTATGAAAACGGAATGACGATGGAAGAGATAGCCGCGCGTAACAAGATTTCCGTGAGGAGCATGTACAGATATAAGGCGTTTTACAGGGAACAGAAAAAGAAAGAACGAGGAAATGACTAGGTTTGATCGGGGTTTCATTATGTCATTTTTTATAAGATTTCATCTGAATTTCTTCAAATTAGTGTCAGAATGAGATTGAATTTAGTCTGTTTTTACATTATAATTGGTTAGAGGTCATTATAAAAAAGGAACGGAGTGAATTATATAATGAATGATATAACAACCATTGAAGAAGCTTTACAGAGGATCAAAGAACTTGAAAGAGAAAATGAGCAGCTTAAAGAAGATCTTGAATATTTCAAGAAAAGGAAAGCCAGCGGAAGACAGAAACATAATGCGAAATGGATGGCTATATATAATGATTTTGTTGCCTGCCATGAGCAGGGCATGACCATGGTTGAGATCGCTAAACGTAATCATATAAGCGAGCGCAGCATCTACAGATATAAGGCATATTATGAAGAAGTGAAGAAAAAGAATGCCGATATGAACTAGGCTGAAATCAAACAGCGGATACTGTATATGAAAGACGGGATGTTGATGTAATACCGGCAGACAGAATATTGGTGCAATGCTGACAGATGGGATGTTGATGTAATGCCGGCAGACAGAATATTGGTGCAATATTTATCTTAAAAAAAAGGGCAGAGTCCGAAGCGGGATTCTGCCTTCATTTTTTTACCCGATACAGGGAAACCACAACCTCTAAATCATAAAGCGAATAATGACGATAGAATTGCCGAAGCCCGATACAGGGAAATCACAACCTAGAATCGTAGAGGCGCAGGGGGGATTGCCTGTGTCCGATTCAACCTGTTAACAGACGATTTTTGTTGTAATTACACCTGAAAATTGGTATACTGAATTATCGGATAAAACAGCATTTGATATAAGAGAAATCTTATATCTGATGATTGTTGTATCGTATTATCGGAATACAACATCGGGTATGAACAGTAATGGTTTAGGAGAAGACAATGATTCAGTATAAATGCCACACCTGCGGAGGCGAGATGGTAATAAGCGGATCCGGAGGTTTTGAATGTCCGTACTGCGGCTCGAAAACATTTATGACGGACGCCGACTTCAGAGGCAATGAAGTTTTCAGGAAAAAACTCCTTGAGTATTATAAGGCGGAAGCGGACAATAAAGAATTTGATTATGATTCTGATAAATTATGGGAATGCAGGGGAGAAGACGTTTTTACCATGAAGAACGGACAGAACCTGTCCGTAAAATATATGTTCAGATTGGATTACGGCGGATGCGTATGTTATCTTGCAAGGGAAAACGCTGTATATATATTCGGTAATGAAAAGGTGAAAAAAGATTTCATGGACGGATTGCAAAAGCTTGCTTTTCCGGAGGCTGACACCAAACTCCATCGCTGTTTTCCCAAAATGAAGATGGAGATCAGTCTTTCGGACGGAAAGGAAGTCGTAGTTTTTATGAGAAGACCTAACTTCTTTCCGGTATCGTTATTTGCGCCTTTGGCATCTGAGCATCTGGCATGGGTGATCTCAAGAATGGAAAACATATGCTGCGAGCTTGAGTATTCGAATATCAGTCACGGCGGGATCAATGCTGATTCGTTATGGATCAATCCGGTAACACACGAGGGAGCTTTGTTCGGAGACTGGAGAAATGTCAGCTCTCTGAAAGGGGTAAGCGATCTTTCTGATATCAGAAAGACAGCGCTCGGACTTGCCGAAAATGCGGAAAAACCGGAGGAATTGTATGAATTCTTAAACTCAAAGCCTGCAGGGGACGCATATGAAGATTTTTCAGACTGGGACAGAGTGATAAATAAGGGATTTGGCGGACACAAGTTTGTTTCAATGAAAAAAAATTAATAGAATAGGAGAAGAAAAAATGGGTTACGGCAGTTATTCAGCATCAGACTGGAAAAAATTAAAAACAAGCAGAAATCTTTCCAACACACAAAGCGTACAGGAAGTATTTAAAAGAAAGAAGTGCAATCCTAAGTTTGATCCTAAGTTTATAGGAACGAGGGAATGTTTTGATTCAACAGATCATCCCAACACAACTCCTATCGTTGTAGGACTTGATGTTACAGGTTCAATGGGTTATCTTGCTGTTGAAGTTGCAACAAAGGCTTTAAATGAATTGATAATGAAGCTTTATTCGACAAATGCTGTTGAGGATCCTGCTCTTATGTGCGCGGCATACGGTGATTTCAATGATGATGCGCCTCTTCAGGTGACACAGTTTGAATCAGATATAAGGATCGCCGAACAGCTTCTGGAATTATATTTTGAAAACGGAGGACAGGGAGACGTTGTTCCTACATGTCTGTGGGAGTTCCTTGCAAGACATACGGATATTGATGCCATAAAGAAGAGAGGCAGGAAGGGCTATGTGTTTACCATAGGAGACGGCGCAGAGATCAGGAGAGAATTTGTTTCAAAAACGATCGAGCGTGTGATCGGAGACAAGATAAATGACGCAACCCGCGAAAGTCTGCTTAAGGAAGTACAGGAAAAATTCCATGTATTCCATATAATGCTCGGAAGTGAAGGCAACAGGGACTTCCTTGCCGGCAACAAGATGAATATCTCAGAAGCAAATGTTGAATACATACCGCAGATCATCATCAGTACGATACAGCTTCAAAACGGAAAAGCCATGAATGATATCTTAATGCAGTGGGATGATATCTGTGTTCCGATTGTCAGCGCGGCATTAATGCAGCTTAGCATATCCGATAACGGACAGGGAGTATCATTATAAAAGCAGTAACCTCAGTCGGTAACATCAGTCTGTTTAAAATCTGCCTTAGGCAAATGGGCTGACGTTACATGAGAAAACGTCTGCGCAGCAGACAATAGAGTACGGAGTGCAAAGTCTTTTAATAGAATTGAGGAACCGTGAACAGTAACATAAAACAACGGTGGTGAAAAAATGATAACAACAGCGGTGATCGGGAAAAATTACGGCGATGAAGGCAAGGGACTCGTTACGGCGGGTCTCTGTTCTTTTATGCACAGGAGCGGTCTGTCCGATGCGAAACCTCTTATCATAAAGCATAACGGCGGCGCGCAGGCGGGACATACGGTGGAAGATAAGGAGAAGAAGACGAGATTCATCCATCATCAGACAGGTTCCGGTGCTGAATACGGTGCGGATACGCTGTTTGCCGAAAGCTACCATCCGGACTTATATCAGCTTGGAAAAGAGATGGAAGAGTTTGAGGAAAAGTTCGGATTTATCCCGCGTATCTTATCGGAAGCAGAAACAAAGATGACCACGATAGATGATGTCCTGCTCAATATGGCGGTTGAGACCGGGCGTGGTGAAAGAAGACACGGCAGCTGCGGGATGGGCATAAATGAATGTGTTGAACGGAATGGCGCGGGGTATGCAGTAACCGTCGGCGAATTAACAACACTTTCTTTTGACAGGTTCATTAGAAGATTAAAGACGATAAGAGAAGAATATACAGTGCGCAGGATGCGTGAACTTGGGATAGACGGATCAAATAAGTATTATACGCTTCTTTGTGATGAAAATGTTCTGGAAAACTTCGCGGACGGGGTATTAAAAAATCTTTCTTATGTAGAAATTGTCGATGCAGGGCAAAAATGGCTTGAACAGTATGAAAGACTGATATTTGAGACCGGACAGGGACTGCTTCTCGATCAGGATCTTTTACAGAACGCCCCGCATCTGACCTCTTCAAAGACAGGCATCACCATGCCGGTCGAATTCCTAAAGAAAAGAAACATGGAGCTTAACGAAGCCATCTATGTAACAAGATCATATGTAACAAGGCATGGCGCGGGTCCGCTTCCGAATGAATTTGAAAGGGAAGAGTACGGGAACATAGAAAAGGATATTACCAATGAACCGAATGAGTGGCAGGGAAAGATAAGGTATGCGCGTCATACCGATATTGCTGAATTTACAAAATACATTTTCGAAGATATCAGAGGTACCGGAATAAAGCCGTCCCTTGCGGTGACGCATCTCAATGAAACGGATGACAAGATACTTTTTAAAGACGAAGATATGCCCCTGGAGAAACTGGTACAAAGGCTTGATAAGGATTTTGAAAGCATCTTTATATCCCGCGACAGATACATAATAGAAAAATATATGAAATTATAACGTATTTTCTGCAGGCATGGGTTATAAAAAAACAGTATCTCTAAGAAAGGTGAAACATAAATGGCGAAGATCAGAAAAATCAATGCTGTGCTGGGGCTGTATTGTGTATGTCGTCATCGGTAATTCCGTTGGATGCGAAAAACAAGCTGATTCCTATAAAAATAATATAGCCTTTTTTCCGCTCCATTGTCATTTTTACAAAAAATATGTTATAATAACAAGATGGATATTGGGATCAACAAAATGATGGATAAATAAAAAACAAAGGCGGAGGTTATTTTGTTATGCGTTTAAAAAGGATCATATGCTGCGTGCTTTGTCTTATGATCGTGGCGGTTTCTGTGATGCCGGTTCCGGTACAGGCAAAGACTGCGCAAAAAGACAATAAGGTTGTAAGAGTCGGATGGTATGAATCGGCATTCCACAGGACTGATCAGTTCGGAAGGCGTTCGGGGTACGGCTATGAATACCAGCAAAGGATCGCGGCATATACAGGCTGGACATATGAGTATGTGGAAGGCAGCTGGTCGGAGCTTTTCGAGAAACTTGTTAATGGGGAGATAGATCTTTTAAGCGACGTTTCTTACACAGAAGAAAGGGCGCAGAAGATACTGTATTCTTCCGAAGAGATGGGATCGGAAGGATATCATGTATTCATCTCACCTAACAACACCGAGATCAGACCTGATGATTTTTCAACACTTAACGGTAAAAAAGTCGGAGTCAATAAAAACAGCATTCAGGAGAAATTATTTGTCGCGTGGGCGAAAGAGCATAACGTTACGCCACAGATAATCGAATCCACGGAGAAATCTCCGGTTCTTATACAGATGCTTGAAAACGGTGAGTTTGACGCGCTCGTTACGCTGGATACTTATGGCAATACCGCGGATATAGTTCCCGTATGCAAGGTAGGATTCGCAGAGTCGTATTTTGGCATAAGCATGGAAAGACCGGATCTTAAGCAGGAACTTGACTCCGCGATGAACCGAATATTTGAAGAAAACAGGGATTACAATCAGGAACTGACAGCAAAATACAACAAGGCAGGCGCTGTCAACAGTTTTCTTACCGCAGATGAGGTTGAATGGCTTAATGAACATAGAACCGTCAAGGTGGGATACAGGGATGATTTCCTGCCTTTCTGTACAAGCGATGAGGAGACGGGAGAGCTGAAGGGAGCACTCGGCGATTTTCTGAGATTCGCGTCTACATGTGAAAAGAACGCAAAGATCGTTTTTGAACCGAAAGCGTTTGACAGCACGCAGGCGGGTCTTAAAGCGCTTGCGGACGGTGAGATAGACTGTTTCTTCCCGGTGGCCATTAGCACTTATGACGGTGAAGAAATGGGCGTTATAATAACCGATCCGTTTGTTAAGACACAGATGTACGCCGCAGTACGTAATTCCGACCGTAAGGGAGTTTCTAAGGACAGCATAATGAAAGTGGCTATGATAAAGGGTATCCCGAGTTATGAAACTTTCATGATGGAGCACTTTCCTGACTGGCCGTTAGAGTATTTTGATGATATTGAAGCAGGCTTTAAGGCAGTGGCGGACGGAGCGGCTGACTGTATAATGGTAAGCAATTACCGTTTAAATCAGGTAAGCAGTCTCTGCAATAAATATAAGCTGGCAACTCTCGCTACAGGCGAGATCATGGATATGTCGTTTGCGGTCAAGCGTGAAGATGACTGTCTGTATTCCATGATCAATAAAGCGAAAAGGCTTATGCCGGAGACGACTATCAATTCATCACTTACCAATTACGGATTCCGTGATGAGAAGGTTACATTTTTAGACTATCTTAAGGATAACTTACTGTATTTTGTAATAACCGTAACACTGGTCATTATCCTGATAATGATCCTGCTTTATAAAAATCTTATCTCAAAAGCTAAAGCGGCTGACAGACAGCAGATCATTTCCGAAGCTGAGAGAGATTCGCTGACGGGACTTTATACATGGAATTTCTTTTTGATATACGCGAACCGTCTTCATCGTGAATCCCCGGATAAACCGATGGATGCCGTTGTCATGAACATTGACCGTTTCCATTCGATAAATGCGCTTCACGGAAGGGAATTCGGAGATAAGATACTTAGTGAACTGGGAGATGAGATAAAGAAATTCCTTGCAAAGACGGAGGGTATAGCGAGCCGTTTCGAAGCGGACCGTTTTGATATCTACTGTGTTCGCAGAGACGACTGGCAGAATCAGCTTGAGCGTTTTCAGGCAAGGCTTGACAGGATATCAAAGAACTCCAATATCCATCTGCGAATGGGCGTAAGACCATGGCAGGAAGGTATGGAACCTATGCTGCAGTTTGACTGCGCCCGTACAGCCTGCAACATGATAAGAGGCGATTTTAAGACCAGAGTCTTTATCTATGATGAAGAAATGGGACGGCGCGAGGAACGTGACCAGAGACTTTTAAATGATCTTGCAAGAGCATTGGAACAGAAAGAATTTAAAGTCTATTACCAGCCGAAGTATAATATACAGTCCGACACACCAACGCTTTCAAGCGCGGAGGCGCTCGTGCGCTGGAAGCATCCGGAGCTCGGAATGGTCAGCCCCGGGGTTTTCATCCCGCTGTTTGAAAG
>CACZSY010000234.1 GCA_902783965.1 uncultured Lachnospiraceae bacterium | reverse complement strand
GATTATCTCGCGCTGGATCTTGGCATAGTATTCACACCCGTACTGCTCATAGTTTTTGATGACGGATCTGTCTTTTCTAAACATACCTTCCCCGGAACAAGGCGCATCTACAAGTATCTTATCAAAATATCCTTTAAAGCTCTGACACAGCGCATAAGGCGCCATTGTGGTCACAAGGATATTTCCCGCCCCCATAATCTCGAGATTTTTAAGCAGGGCTTTGGCTCTTGACGGACTTATATCATTTGATACAAGTATTCCCGTACCCTTAAGCTTTGCTGCAAGCATCGTGCTTTTTCCGCCCGGCGCTGCGCAAAGGTCGAGAACCTTATCATTTTCTTCTACCGGAAGTATCTGCGCCGGCGCCATCGCGCTCGGCTCCTGAAGATAATAAAGTCCCGCATAGTAATAAGGGTGTCTTGCAGGCTTTACATCATTCTCATAATAGAATCCGTTCTGCGTCCACTCAACCCTCTTAAGTTTAAAAGGTGATATCTTTTCAAATTCCTGTGAAGATACTTTTAATAAATTTGTGCGAAGTCCGGAATTAACGTCATGATCATAAGAACTGATGAATCCTTCATATTCATCTTTAAGCATTTCCTTCATTCTTGATCTGAAGCCGTCCGGCAGCATATTTCCTTTATTGTCCATATTATTTCCTATTCCATGATATTGAAGCAAAAACTTTGATTCCCGGTTTCCCTTGTTAATGCAAGATCAAGCAAAACTGCAGTTCCCGTTCTTAAACCCGAAATGAGCCCGGGGACTAAAGTCCCTGAGCTCTGTATCCTTCGGCGATTATGTCCAGCTCTTTATTGAATCTTTCAAGTTCCTCAAAATCCCCTGTTTTATAGATCCTGTAGAACTCATCCTGTATCTTGATTATCTCTCTTTTGTTGGCTACCTTATAAAGGTTCTGCATATTGTTCAGAATATCCGTGACAAGATTTGCCTTGACCTGAAACGAATCCTGGGCGTCCATGATAACGTCGCGGACCGCGCTCATTTCTTCATCGAGAACAACTATAGCCGCTGCCGCGTTGGAAAGTCTCTGTCTGATATGTTCTGGTATGTTCTTCTTGTATTTATACTGCAGACTGTGTTCTATCGTTGCCCAGAAATTCATTGCCAGAGTTCTGATCTGGATCTCAACCTTAAGAGTCTTAGCGCCTTTTAAGGTATGAACGGTATAATCGATTATAAGGTGATAACTTCTGTAACCACTGTCCTTACTTCTGGTTATGAAATCTTTTTCCCGCACAATCCTCATATCCGAACGCTGTCTGACGATCTCAACCACTTTATAAATATCTTCAACGAACTGACAGATTATCCTGATACCGGCAATATCAAGTATGCCTTCCTCAAAATCGCTTAGAGAAATGTTTTTCTTCGAGCATTTTTCAATAATACTTGAAATCTTTTTTACTCTTCCGTTAACTTGTTCGATAGGTGAATATTCACCTTCGTTTCTGTACTCGCTTATGATGTGGTTGAATTTAAGTACCAGCTCATCAACCGCCATCCTGTACGGATCAAGGAGTTCTCTCCACAGCAGAATTTCCATACCCCATTACCTCCTGCCAAAACATAAAACTCAATTGCATTAATCCTAACTGCATAAATCCTAATTGCGTAAATCCCAATCACATAAAACTCAATTGCATTAATCCCAACTGCATAAATCCTAATTGCATTAATCCTAATTGCGTAAATCCCAATCACTTAAAGCTCAATCTCGTTAATCCCAATTGCGTTAATCCCGATTGCATATGATGCTGTCTTTTATTCTATACCATCGGTTGTACCATATATAAACTGATGCAGGCCTTCCACATTCTGTTTATAATAATGCTGTATTCCTATGATACTCATCTTCTTTCCCGAAGATGTTGTTACCGAAGTATTGGCAAAGCATCCGTCCATCGGTATCCTGAACTCGGATATGTTTTCATTCTTATATGAAAGCACTAATACCGCACAGTTTATAATCTCATCCGCTGTCATATCAGTCTCAATGTAACCTAAAAGACTGTTCATCAGAGAGATCATCTCCGTTGTTCCGAGATCCTTATACTTTTTGTAAATTTCATTTAATACTGTTCTCTGTCTCTTTGTACGTCCAAAGTCATAACGTCCGTAAACGTCGCTTGCTACATATCTGATCCTTGAGAACCAGAATGCCTGCTCGGCGTTAAGATGCACGCTTTCACCCGGAATGACCTTCGGAGATTTCTTAAGTCTTACATTGATGAAATCGGCTTCTTTCTGATTTACATTGATATTGTCAACTCCGCCAAGTTTCTCAATGATCTCCTGGAAAGTATCAAAATTGACCCTGACGCAATAGCTTATATTGATCTTGAAATTCTTTTCTATGGTATCCTTTAATAATCCTACGCCGCCGAGACGATATGATGCATTTATCTTATTATCATTATATCCTTCGATCGGAACATATATATCCCTCATTATCGAAGTAAGTCTAATGGCCTTATCATTCTTATTGATCGTAGCGATCATTATCGTATCGGACCTTCCTCTGTCCTTATCTGTAGACATACCGTCCGCGCCAACCAGAAGGATATTAATTACATTAGGATCGTAAGTATCCTTGCTTTTTATCATGTCCGGATCGATTCTGACTTCATCTTTAGTCCTGGCCTTGCCCTCCGGATCATCCCACTCTTCTTCGAAATTTTCTTCTTTTTTCTCTTCATTTTTAAAATCGTTATGTTTTACACGCGATTTGATATAAAAATATAATCCGAGATAAATAACTGCTCCTAGTATGAGGACGCTGCAGAGCGTGATCAGAAATACCCTTATCGGCTTCGCAAACTTCTTCTTTTTGCCGGATTTTGATCCTTTCTTAGAACTGCCCTCTTCCGCGTCATTTTCCGTTGTGCTGTTAATATCTTTGTTTTCTTCTTTCATCTTATCCTCCGATTGAAATGTGAAATATTCCAACAATCTTTACATTCGTTCTACGTTACCTTCATTACTGTTAAATTCAATGTCCGTCAGTTTTTAAAACTGTGTATAGGCGCAGGTATCCTTCCGCCTCTGTTGACAAAGGCTTCGCATGAATATCTGTTCACCGGCATTATAGGCGCGTATCCCAAAAGTCCGCCGAATTCAACTCTCTCTCCGACGCCCTTTCCTATTACAGGTATAAGCCTTACTGCGGTAGTCTTCTGATTTACCATTCCTATCGCCATTTCGTCCGCGATTATTCCTGAAATAGTAGAAGCGCTTACATCTCCCGGTATCGCGATCATATCAAGTCCTACCGAGCAGACGCAGGTCATCGCCTCAAGTTTTTCAAGAGTGAGCGCGTTTGCCTCAACAGCATTGATCATTCCCTGATCCTCACTTACCGGGATAAATGCTCCGCTCAGTCCGCCGACATATGACGAAGCCATTACTCCGCCCTTTTTAACCTGATCGTTAAGAAGCGCGAGTGCGGCTGTTGTTCCCGGAGCGCCGGCATACTCAAGACCGATCTCATGAAGTATATCGGCAACGCTGTCTCCGATAGCCGGAGTAGGCGCGAGCGAAAGATCTATGATGCCAAACGGTATCGATAGTCTCTTTGAAGCTTCCTTGGCAACAAGCTGTCCGACTCTCGTTATCTTGAACGCCGTCTTTTTGATCGTCTCGCAGAGTGTCTCAAAATCTTTTCCTCTTACCTTTTCAAGCGCGCACTTTACGACTCCCGGTCCGCTTACGCCGACATTGATTATCGCGTCGGCCTCAGTAACACCGTGGAAAGCTCCCGCCATAAAAGGATTATCGTCAGGCGCGTTGCAGAATACCACGAATTTCGCGCAGCCGATGGAATCCTCTTCCCTGGTATACTCTGCCGTCTTAAGTATTATCTCGCCTATCAGTCTTACCGCATCCATGTCAATGCCGGTCTTAGTGGAGCCGACATTTATACTGCTGCACACCTTTTCCGTTGACGAAAGCGCCATAGGGACCGATTCTATCAGAAGCCTGTCCGCCTCTGTCATACCCTTTGCCACCAGCGCCGAATAACCGCCGAGGAAATTGACTCCCACAGCTTTGGCCGCCCTGTCAAGAGTCTTTGCGATAGTCACAAAATCCTCCGGGCTCTTGCAGGCAGCTCCTCCGATAAGCGATATAGGAGTTACCGATATTCTTTTATTAACTATAGGGATCCCATATTCTTTCTGTATCTCATTGCCCGTCTCCACAAGATCCTTTGCGAGCGTAGTTATCTTATCATAAATCTTTTGATTCAGTTTATCCAGATCACTGTCTATGCAGTCAAGCAGACTTATTCCCAATGTAATAGTTCTTACATCAAGGTTCATATGCTCGATCATATCGTTTGTTTCAAATACTTCATATAGATTTGGCATTGTAGATTTCCTTCCCTTATCACACCCTGTGCATGCTTCTGAATATTTCTTCCTTCTGTGCTTTGATGCTTACGCCTATCTCATCTCCGAGTTTCGCAAGCTCATCAACCATGGTCTCAAAGCTTACCGTACAGTTATTGGCGTCAACTATCATCATCATGTTAAAAAAACCCTGGACAATAGTCTGGGAAATGTCAAGGACATTAACCTCCCTGTCGGATAAATAAGTACAAACTTTTGCTATGATCCCGACGCTGTCTTTTCCTACAACGGTTATTATTGTTTTTTTCATTTGAACTTCTCCTTCTTAATATGCTGACCATTCTGCATGGCTCTGACAGCTTTCATATGCTGACCATTCTGCATGGCTCAAACGGAGCCGCAACCTGCAGATCAAGATTATCGATGTAATTACCGCATCTTGTCTTTATCTCGGACTTTACCGTCTCATATGCCAGAAGCGGATAGTTATTCTCCCTGCTCAGATGCCCGAGAATGATATGCTTAAGATCTGCTCCCGCTATCCTCGTTATCAATCCGGCACAGCCTTCGTTGGACAAATGTCCCTTTTCGGAAAGTATCCTCTTCTTTAAAGCATAAGGGTAAGAACCCACCTGAACCATATTTATATCATGATTTGATTCCAAAAGCAATATGTTAGAATTGGCAAGACAAGAAACTATGTATTCATCGTAATATCCCAGATCCGTAGCCACCGCCGCCTTTCCGGAGGGGTCGCTTACCGTATAACATACCGGGTCTGCCGCATCGTGTGATACGGAAAAAGGTCTTACCCTGAACCCGTCTATGCCAAAATCCGTATCCGGCGTGATACAGTGGAAAAAT
>CACZSY010000233.1 GCA_902783965.1 uncultured Lachnospiraceae bacterium | reverse complement strand
GGAACCGAAAGCTTAAGCTCGATCACCGGTTCCTTATCTTCCTGGGCCTGCAGGGTTACATTGTACTCGCCTTTGGAATTTTTCCTGTAGTCACAGATATATGAATTGGACTGCCTGAAATCCGCCCCCTTTTCCCTTAAAAACTCTTTGATATCTTCTCTGATCGCAGGCGTTATCTTATACAAAAAGATATCAAGCATCTCGCTTCCTTCCTGAGTGAGCGTACACCTTGATACATTCAGGGTCTTCTCCATCTTAATCATATCCGTCTCGGCAAGCTCGGCAAGAGCTTCCTGTACCGTAAAATAATCCGTATACCCTCTTTCCAGTATAAATGACGATATCTGAGCATTGGTCATCGCGCCGTTCATATGCTTTAATATATATAATATAATAAGTTTGTACATTGTCAATGTCTGTTCATCCGGTGAAAGCATAAACGCACCTCCCTGATCTGCCAATACTTGAAGTCTTATACCCCTCTGCTGTTAAGCTCTTTGAGCTCGTATCCTACCAGTAACTGTAATTCTTTCCCTGCCAGCTGTCCAGCTCTTTCATCTTGTGATGTATCGTGTTGATGACAGTCTTTTTATCCCTGCTCCAAAGCGGCGCTATCAGCGTGCCTTTAGGTCCGTCTCCGGTGATCCTGTGGATCACGACATTCTGCGGGAGCAGCTCAATGCATTTTATCACAAGATCGGTATATTCGTCCATTGTTAACAGTTTTATAGAGTCACCATAAGACGCAAGCGGAGCATCCTTAAGGATATGGAGAAGCTGGAGCTTTATCCCATCTATATGCAGTTTGGAAAGATAAGTTATGGTCTCAAGCATCATCTTTTCGTCCTCATTCGGAAGTCCCAGTATTACGTGCACTATGACCGTTATCCCGATCCTCTTGAGGTCGTATAAAGCTGTCTGAAATGTATCAAGCTTATATCCCCGCCTTATAAATCTTGCCGTCCCTTCATGGATCGTCTGAAGTCCAAGTTCTATCCATACCGGCTTTATCTGATTAAGCTCCTTCAAAAGATCCAGCACATCTTCCCCAAGGCAGTCCGGTCTTGTCGCTATCGACAGTATCGCCACATCGGGATTTTCTATCGCCTCATAAAAAATCTTTCTCAGATACTCGACCGGAGCATAGGTATTGGTATAGGCCTGAAAATACGCTATATACTTGGGCTTTTGAACCTGTACCGGCTCATCCTCCGAATGTGTGTCCGAAAGATCATAGGAATCGTCTCCTATCCTGATATTTCTTTCGACCTTAGCTTTTATCAGCATCTTGGCTTCTTCTATCTGATCGGTGATATTCAAATATTTAGAAGCCGCAAAATCTCCCGATCCACCATTGCTGCAGAAGATGCAGCCTCTGGCTCCTACATTCCCGTCTCTGTTGGGACAGGTCATTCCCCCGTTGAGTGCAAGCTTGTACATCTTCTGCCCATAGGTTGCTTTAATATAACTGTCAACAGAATAGTATCTTTTACCATCCCACATTCTCTTTTCCAGCATGGTTTTTTCCTTTCAGTTAAAATATGATCAATTAAATTTTAAGTGGTTGGCCTCATTGCAGGCGATCACCTGTCCGCTTATGCAATTGGAAGCGTCGCTTAACAGAAAGACTGCCGTCTCTGCGATCTCCTCCGGCAAAAGAACTCTCTTTCCCAGAGCATATCTTCTGTACAGATTGCCGTTCTTATCATAGCCCGTCATATCGGTTGCAGTAACTCCGGGAGCTATCGCATTAACCCTTACTCCCTTTGCGATGAGTTTCTTAGCCATGCCTTCTGTATAGCTTATAAGCGCCCTTTTGGTCAGACCGTAAGGTACATCGTCTCCGTAAAGTCCCCTTTCGGAAACCATATTGATGATATTGCCGCTCTCAAGTCCGCTCTGATCATAATATTTCATAAATGCCTGCGTCATGAAATAAGCGCCCTTTAAGTTGGTATCCACCTGACGATCCCACATCTCTTCGGTACAGGTCGCATAATCGATATTATGCTCCGATACTCCTGCATTATTGACAAAGCAGTCGATACCGCCCATATCCTTGACCGCTGCGGCTATGACCTCATCATCGCTTCCAATATCAGTCACATCATGGCGGTAGATGAACAGGTCTGCATTATCGCCAAGCTCCTTTTTTGCCTTTTCAAGCGCTTCCATGCTTCTTCCCGTGATCGCAACCTTAGCCTTCTCACTTAAGCATTTCTTAGCGATCTCAAAGCCTAAGCCCTTCGTGCCGCCTGTAATAAATACTCTCTTTCCTTCAAGGATACCGCCATAACTGATCTGTGCGATATTGACATTGATATTGATCTGCGGCTGACCGCTGACTATATATTTTATTCCTCTTTTAAAATAACCTGTGATCTTTCCCATTTTTTACCCGCTTCGTTCACTCCTGAGGTTTTGTTTCCTTCACGCTTCGATCTCTCGTGACTTTCTACCTCATGACCTTCTTTATCTTATCCTTCATCGACTTTCCTAATCTGCTGTCTGCAATGGCCTTCATTCCAGGAATGTTTTCCACTTTCCTGGCAACCGAATACGCAGTCGCTCTTCCGGAAGTCTCATAGTGGATGTGCTTTCTGAAGTCTTTTAACATATTAACATCTTTAAGCTTATCCGTAAATATCTCAAATACAACAGGTCCTTCTTCATCATCCGACATGAACTCTTCAAGTCCCTTTCTGTATTCATCGATATCCGACGCGCTGATGTATCTGAATCCGTTCGACAGCACCCAGTCCTTTGCCTTTTTATGATGCGCTGCCGAAATATGCATATCTATGTTAGGCAGCCACTGAGGTCCCATCGAAAAATAGAACTCCGCTCCGCCCGAATTATTTATAAGCAGTATCCTGACATTTTTATTGATATGCCTGATGCCGATGCTGTTCATGTCATAGAAGAAACTTAAGTCTCCTATTACCAGAAAGCAGTGTCTGTCGGTCACAAATGACTGTCCGAAAAATGTCGACATTGAACCGTCTATTCCGTCGGTTCCTATGTTGCTGTAGACGTCCACGTCCTTTGCCAGCGGGAACATCTGCATGATCCTCGTGCTGTTGAGTATGCTCAGATGCAGAAGGCTGTGTTCCGGTATCCTTTCCGATAAAAGCTTCATCGCCGAAAACGCGGTCAGGCTTTCCTGCCACTGTGTGAACTCAGGTATCTTTTCATCTTTTACAGCGTTGTCTATCGCCATAAGCTCATCATATAATACCCCGTTATTTTCACCGTCCGGATTAAGCTCTGCCATCCTGTCAAAGAAACTGAACGGTGAACATTCTATCACTTTATTGAGATTCTGGAAAGGGTCCACGACTATTCCGTCGTCATTTATATTCCAGCTAACACATGTATCTTTAATGTTTCTGAGAAGTATCTTAAGCCTTGATACAAAATTCCCGCCAAAAAAGATCACTATGTCAGGCTTTATCTCCCTAAGCACAGTCGCGGAGATCGCCTCAGCTATCATATATGTATTCACGGCGCCTTCGCAGTCTATATTGGAAAGGTACTCGGTCGCGATGACCGCGTTATAGCGCTTTGTAAATGTTTCCAGCGCCCTTACGGTCTTGTCGTCCGGTCTTCTTCCGCTGCCCGTAACCACAAGTATCTTTGAAGCTTCTTTAAGCTCGCTGCTCAATTCTTCCCATTTCGCGCTTTCACTTTGAAGTTCGATCCGCTCGATCCTGTTATATGCAGGAAGTTCCGGCGCCGAAGCGTCCGCGATCTCTTCTATCGTCTGATTTATAGGGAAATTGATCTGCACAGGTCCGCTTCCGTGTCTTGTAAGTTCGAGCATGGCTTCATTGACAAGTCTCTGGCAGTACCATATATCGTCATCGCTTTTAACCACCGGAAGATTTACGCACTTTTTGCAGAAATTGCGGTACATATCCACCTGATCTATCATCTGGTCCTCAAGCTGTCCCAGTCTGTGCGGATCCCTGTCGCCCGTAAGCACCAGAAGCGGTATGTGCTGAAAATAAGCTTCCGCGATACCGGGCACATAGTTGCAGGTAGCTGTCGATGACGTGCATGCGATGGCTACCGGTTCGTTAAGCTCCTTTGAAAGACCGATGGCGAAATAAGCCGCGCTTCTTTCGTCTACAACCGAATAACATTTAAAAAAATCATCATTTTCAACGGAATGCGCAAGCGGCACATGTCTGGTTCCCGCAGACAATACCAGATGCTTTATTCCGTGCTGCTTTAAAAGCGATACGATTATCTGAACATTTAAGATCTTTGTGTACACTTTATACTTCCTTTCCGTATGATCCCGTCAAGCCTCGCTTACGCGTTCGATCGGTCAGAATCAACTCTGAATTTATTGACCAAGAGTTTCTTCCATAAGATACTCTTCCGACTCTTTCCTTCTAAGCTCGAGCATTTCATCCGCCTTTTCATGATCAGGCTCTTTTTCAAAAAGCGGAAGTGTCTCTTCCGGAGTCGTTACCGCCCTGTCCCTAAGTCCTGCTCTATCCAACAGCTCCGTCACCCTGTAGCCTGTAAGGCTGTGCGGAATGACTGCGAAATTCTTATGCAGATTTACGGAAAATGCCGTTCCGTGAAATGAATTGGTCAGAACATAGTCTGCATTTTTCATATACCACAGAAACTGCGCCGGTCCGACTACCCTGTGGTCAGGCATTCTCTTGTTGGCAAGAGTAGGATTACCGCAGACATCTATGACCTTAAGCCCTGTCTTTTCCGAAAGCTTTGCCGCCGCCTGATAGACCAGCTTCTGCGAAGTATCCGGCATGGTATAGGTCACGATATATCTGTCTTTTTCCAGAGTTTCCTTCGGGATAAACGCTTCATAATCTTCGGCTTTTAATAAAAATGTAGGATCAAGATCCACGTGGGTCTTTACTTTTCCCTCAGTAAGTCTCCTGATATCATCAAGATATTCAGCCTCCCTTAGGGAAATGGCGCCAAAGTGCGAAAGCTTTTCCTTAAGCTCTTCCTCTGTGGTCGTCATGTTTTTGAAATTAACGCCCATCGCGTAAGTGATCCTTTTGATATCCGGCGCTCCGAAGTCCAGAAGATAAGCGCCGTCAAGCTTTCCCTCCGTAAGCTTCGCATTCCAGAGCTGGTCGCTTCCGCTTATGTACAGATCGCAGACCGGAGGATCTTTTTTCAACTCGTTAAGGGTTCTGTAAACCCTGGTCTCATTAAGATAGGTCTTTTCAAAATCCCCGAAAAGCTTCGCTCTTTCCTTAACGTCAAAATAATTCCTGTATGAATAAACAGTAACAAGAAAGCCCTTTGTGCCTCTTGCAAATCTTTTAAGAGTACTAGCTCCGTCTCCCCTGTCAGCCGCCATTTTTTTCCCGTAATAGACCGGATTCTTTATCGCAGTATATCTGTTCTTATGATACCACGGCTGATAGTTGATGACACACACCTCATGTCCCATGCTCTTTAGTTTTTCGCTTAAAGCCAGACATTGAAGCTGGGCTCCGCAGTTATATACAAAATGAAATGTAATGATCCCGATCTTCATCTTTCACCTCTTAATGACTTTCCTTGGATCGTTTTTCCGAATTGTTTCAGCTATTTTTCTCTGATCTTCCACAGCCACATAAGAAAGCTTATCGCCGTTACCCATCTGTGTCTGCTTGCGATCGTTAAGTATCTTGTAAGCCTGACTTTCGATAAACCGCAGGCATTTACTACATAAGACGTTTCTTTATAATCCAGCACTTTGCGGTATTCGCGCTTTCTGAAGGCTGCGCTGCCGGGGCTCTTCGCGATCTTTTTATAATTATTAAAGATCACTACCAGAAATACCGAATCCAGTTTTCTGACTGCGGTTTCCGGCATATCTAATTCAGCAAAGAATTTCTTTCTTTCATTGTAACCGTTGACAAGATCCCTGTAAGTACTGTCCTTATAAACCTTTGAAAGCGATGACAGCGACTGTCTGTAATGATACAGGTTCTCTTTTATTAAAAATGCCTTGCGTACCTTTCTGTAATAAAGAAGGTTAAAGCAGCAGTCTTCCTCGTAGCTGATATCAAGCGGAAATTCTATCCCGTTTTCTTTGATGATACCGGTCTTGTAAAGCTTCGCCCATATCGAGACTCCGGAAAGACTTGTCTTTGGCACCGTAAAGAGCATTGCAAGCTCTTTGTTGGAAGAGAGTCTTGTCACGGACTCCTCTCCGAGAAGATAGTCTTTTTTATCATTCAGGTCATCATTATAGAATCTGTCATATCCGCAAAGGACGATATCAGTCTCTTCGTCTTCAAAACCCGACATCATCTTTTCAAGAAAGCCGGCAGACAGTATGTCATCGGAATCAACAAAAGCAAGATACTCTCCCGCCGCCTGCCTGATACCGAAATTCCTTGCTGCGGAAGGTCCGGCGTTTTCGTTGTGCCATACCTTCACTCTCGCATCCGCTTCTCTGTAATCATCACAGATGCCCGCGCTCTCATCCTTTGATCCGTCGTCCACAAGGATAAGCTCAAAATTACTGTAAGTCTGCTTAAGGATGCTGTCTAAAGTCTGCTTAAGGTAAGCTTGGGCATTGTAGACGGGAACTATTATGCTGACCTTACTGCCTGCGTTATTGCTGTTAATGCTGTTATAGTTTTTGTTCTTATAATCTGAATCCATGTATCTGTTATCTCTTTTTAACCTTTTTCTTCTCTTGACCCGCTTTTTTCTTTTAAACTGTTGCTTCCCTATTCTCTCAGCCGATTATCTCTTCGTATTTTGCCGATACCGTCTCGATATCGCCGAAAGCTATCATCTCGCCATGGTCAAGTATAAGAGCTTTATTGCAGATCTTTTGTACCTGCTGAAGCGAATGCGATACGAAAAGAACCGTCGTTCCGTCTTCTATCAGTTCCATCATCTTGTTCTCGCTCTTCTTTCTAAACTTCGCGTCTCCGACCGAAAGCACCTCGTCCAGGATAAGGATATCCGGCTTTACCACAGTGGCTATTGCAAATCCCAGTCTTGAACGCATGCCTGAAGAATAATTTTTCAAAGGCACGTCCATAAAGTCGTTAAGTTCCGCAAAATCGACGATCTCCCTGTAATGCGCTTTCATGAAGTCCCTTTTAAAGCCAAGGACCGAACCGTAGAGAAATACATTTTCCCTGCCCGTATACTGCATATCAAAGCCTGCTCCAAGCTCGATCATCGGCATAAGCAGCCCCTCCCTATGTACATATCCCGTACTTGGTTTGAGGACTCCCGCGATGCACTTTAACATTGTGGACTTACCCGAGCCGTTAAGACCGAGGATGCCGAGTCTGTCACCGCTCTTGATACTGAACGAAACATGCTTAAGCGCCCAGAATTCTTTATAGCTTATCTGTCCCTTAAGCTTCTTGATAAAATACTCTTTAAGGGAATCTATTTTTTCCTGATTAAGATTAAATTTAATACTGACGTCTTTTACTACTATATCTCCGTTAGCCATTTCAATCTCCCTGATCAAATGTAAAGTATGAACTTATCCTGTTTTTTAACAAATAATAAACAGCCTATCACGATCGAACCTATCGCAAATGATACTGAATAGATCAACGCGAAGCTGTCCATCGGTCTTCCCAGAAGGCAGTCCCTGAACAGGTCTATTATCTGATAAAGCGGATTGTATTTGAGTATCCAGCCGTGTTTGCTTGCCAGTATCTTTTCAGGATAATAGAAAATAGCGCTGGCATACATGATGAGCGTCATGATTATTCCCCACAGATACTCCATATCCCTGAAGAATACTCCAACCGTCGCAAGTATCATCGATACTCCGAAAGCGGTAAGGAAGAGCAATACCAGCGGCACCCACACCAAAAGCAGATACCACGTAGGCGGTATTCTCAAAATCGCCGCAAGTCCCAAAAGCACTACCATCGATATGATAAATATCATATAGGTATAAATGACATTGGACAGTACATAAAGGTACTTAGGAACATATACTTTCTTTATCATTGAAGCATTTGCCCTTATCGAACGGAGTCCCATGTTGGTAGCGCTTGAAAAATAAGAAAACAGCAGACGTCCGCTGAGTATATAGAACGGATACTGTTTGTTATTATTTCCAAATAAGGTTCCAAATATTATCGTAAGCACTATGGTCATAAGGATAGGCTCTAACAACGACCATAAGATTCCAAGATATGATCTTCTGTATTTCAATTTGATTCCCTTTAGCACAAGCTCTCTTAAAAGGAATTTATGATCTATAAAATTCTTTACACTATATATCATTTCCGTAACTTCCTAAATATTTTTATATGATATTCAAGAACGCCTCCGGCATTCCTGCCGCGCCCGCCAGTGAACCCGGGGGTTCCTTTCACTGAGCGCAGCTGCTCTTTGCCGGTGGCTTCTCCTATGCTCTTATCAACTCGTTCATCTTAGCCGCGTCATCCACGAGCTGTATATTCACTTCCGGAAATCTCGGCGCGAAATAAGCTCTGATTATATCGTTGGCACAGTTGTTGTCCGCTCCCGCGTTAAGCAGCAGAACCTCAGGTTCAAGCTCCCTGTCCCAGCAAAAATGCACCACCGCATCAATCTTGTCTACCATCTTCTTGACCTTTTCCGTATTGATGTCAAGATTCTTATCTTTGCTGAGCTTCCAGCTGCCTTTCCTGTAACCGCCCATATTTTTCTTTAATTTATAAAAGAAATATCTGAGAGTAAATCCCGGATAATATATGAGAGGCAGCGCCGCTTTCTCCTTATCAGCCTTTTTCCCCAGCTGGAGAAAGATGTGAGGGTGTATATAATTAAAATCTCTCGGAAGGATCTTATATCCTATCTCTTCCGCTTCTTCATAATCCACAACCAGAATCACCCTGCCGCCCTTTCTCACATGGCTGTAATAGGTCTTAAGCGTCGCGAAATCCATCGCGAAAGCTCTCTTATAGGTTGTGCAGTTATATATCCTGTCCTCAAGGTCGTTCATATCAAGATATTTCCACGCTTTTGTGGAACCTACCACTATGCCTTCCATGTTGCGGAATCTGAGATCCTGAAAATAACTTGTAGGTCTTTCCTTTGAAAGCCAGTATACAGTCTTCGTATTGACATATGCAGGAAAAGCCGACAATATTATCAGCAGAACGGCCGCCGCGATCGCTGCAATAACGTTGGTCAGCAGTCCGACAAGCACCGATACTGCCGCTATGAAAGCTGATATAATGAGCATAAGCAGTCTGCTCTTTTTGTTGTTGGGGATCCCCGCAAGCTTTTTTATGATCTTTTTGAATAAAGATTTAATTTTATGCATCATTTTTTCTCCTAATTTATCGCGCCAAACTGGGTGACAACTGCAACGATTGCTTCGCAATCGTCACATCTAATATCCAGGGCAGCACCTTGACTCAAGAAATATCTTGAAGTGTTCGTCAAGCTTCGATACCGCTTCCTGATCTTCCTTTGAAAGTTCAAATGAAAAGATATCGGTATTCTCTATGACTCTCTTACTGCTGCTCGTCTTTACTATCGGCACAAACCCCTGCTGGACATGCCAGCGGAGTATTATCTGCGCCGGGCTTTTTCCGTATTTTTCGGCAAGGATATTTATAAGGGCGTTATTCTTCATCTTATAGATCATCCTGCACAGCGGGCTGTAGGCCTGTATCACAATATTGTGTTTTCTGCAGTATTCCGTAAGCTCCGGCTCGGTGTTCAGCGGATGTATCTCGTTTTGCGCCACCATCGGAACTATATGCGCTCCCGCTTTTTCTATCTCCTCAAAATGTCTTACGGAAAAATTGCATACTCCGATATTCTTTACGATCCCTTCTTCATAAAGCTTTTCCATCGTAAGATAGGTTGCCGCGAAATTCTCCGGCTGCGGCCAGTGGATAAGCAGCATATCCCAGTATTCAAGACCCGTCTTATCCAAAGCTGCCATGACATAAGGGCGGATATCGCCTTTCTTCGCTATCATCTGCCATGAATCTATCTTGGTATCGATAAAGAAATCACTTCTTTTGGCATTGCCTTCCTTTATCTGTTTTAAAACCGACGATGCAAGCATTCCCTCCGTCTTGTAGCTCGGCGAGGTATCAAATCCGAAGACCCCTTCTTTAACCGCCGTTGCCACGATATCATCCATTACGGCAGGGTCGTCCATCTGGAATGAACCGAGCATGACCTTAGGCATCCTGCATCCATTATTAAGTATAACGCTTTCCATAGCGCCTCCTGTTTTCTGCTTTAAACTCAATTTCCACCGTAAAGCTTATTTCTTCGCCTTAAACTTGTTGTAATAAGCCTTAAGCTCCTCTGCGTCCGCTTTTTTATCCGTAAATACTTCCAGAAGCGCAGGTCTGTCCGCGGACGGATCTATGAACTCGTCTATAACTTTATCAAATTCTTCGGCGCTTCTTGCGCTGTAATATCTGAAGTTCTTGCTCTCTACCCAGCCCTTTGCGCTTGTAAAATGCTCCGCTGCGATATGCTTATTGAGAGTAGGGATCACTTTCTCTCCCATAAACAGATGGAATTCCGCCGCTCCCGAATTGTTGACGAGCATTATCCTGACATTCTTTCCAACATGACGGATCTGCAGCGCGTTCATGTCATAGAAGAAGCTTAAGTCTCCGATCACAAGGAAAGCAAGCCTGTCATTCGCTATGACCGACTGTCCCATAAATGTCGACATTGAACCGTCGATACCGAAAGCTCCGATATTGCTGTAAGTCGTTATATTATCATTTATCGGACAATGCTGCATGATCCTCGTCGCGTTAAGGATTCCCGTATGCATTACAGAACCTGCCGGGATCTTTTTTGAAAGCGCCTTGATCGCATAGGAATTGCTGTAAGGGAAATCAGGATACTGAGTATTTCCGGCATATTCCGACCATGCGTTGTGATAATTCATATTATTCTTCGCGCCCGACGGTGCCGCCTTTGAAAAATATTCAAAGAAATCACGCGGAGTACACTCGAATATTGCTCTGAGGCTCTTAAATACGTCGCATACCCTTCCGGCTTCGTCTATTACCCAATGTCTGCTCTTTGCAGGTTTCGCGCGCAGAAGGTCTTTAAGTCTTGATACAAAATTTCCGCCCATCGAGATAACGATATCCGGCACGAAATCGGTAAATGTATCAAGCGGCATTACCTGCGCGGCTCCGAACAGATCAAGGCTTCCCGGGAAGTTTACATTTGAAACATGCTCTGTCGCAAATACGCAGTTATAGCTCTTTGCGAATTTTTCTATATAAGAAAGCTCTTCTTTATCCGGCG
>CACZSY010000232.1 GCA_902783965.1 uncultured Lachnospiraceae bacterium | reverse complement strand
CGTGTGTTCATAATAGATAAATCATATATCATATCTCTCCTAAAACACTTTTGTTTTAGAGAATTTCTTCTATCTTCCTATGACACTTAGGTGTTATCGTTTCACCCCAAGATATCAGAAACTCTTTTTCATCATAAAATCTATCATATAGATCATATCCTTGTTGAATAATGATTTCTTCTGAAAACGGTACATTATCCTTTTCAAACGATATTTCTCTTCCGTTAACAAAAATAATAATCCCTCTTGTAAGCCAAACACTATATTGCTCTACCCCACCTTCAAATATCCGCTGGTTTTCATTAACCAGCAATATTTTTTCAATTATTCCATTAACTGGAGTTGTCACCATTTTAGTATTTTTAAATACTGATACCAAGTCTTCTTCTGCAATTTCTTCGATCCTGTAGACAGCAATATCATCATTGTTACCAAAATAATCAACATATTCTTGTACATTCATTAATGAGTACACTTTTTCTCCGATATTCAACCCTACTATCTGAGTAACGCTATTAGTAAAATCAAAGGCATCATGCTTATATTCAATAAAGGTTTCGCCTATTAAGTTTCTTATCACTTTTGTGTCAAATCTCATATCTATCGTTTTCATATCAATTATCTTCTCAGTTATTCCTCTTGATAATTTTTTGACTGCACAATAATTTTCAAGATCAATTCAATTTTCAAAACCTCTTAAACAGAATATCCCAGATTAATATCAAAAGGTGCAATCAGCATTTTTTGCAAATCTTTATTGTAGTTTTCAAAAAAGATCTTTATGGCCCTGCCATAGTTTTCTTTTGTGTCAAACTCCCAGTATGAGTAGTACTTTACGCACTTTACGATCTTGGTTAACTCTCTTAGCGGCTCACCAAGCTCGATTCCGTCTATGGTATAAAATCGCTTGAAATACTTAACCGATATACAGCCTTCGCATTTAAGCTGTTCTGCGGACATTTCTTCAATCTTTTCTTCAAATTGCTCGATTCTATCGGGCTTTACTTGAAAGAGTTACATCTCAATAAATGTCTTTTTCATAATGCGTCCTCCATTTCTTCCTGCGAAGCGTCATCCGATGTCCAGATCCAAACCGGGAACGGATGTCCCGTAAAGCACAGTATCAGGCTTTTATGGTCGGACAGCAATAGTTTGCATTCTCCGCCCATTATCAGCTTCAAAACGAAGAATGTATATTTATCCGCTTCTAAAAGCTTATAATCTCTTTCATCAACATAAGTATCCATCATGGTTTTTATAGGGACCTCCGATCTGCCTTTTTCAATTTTTCAGCTTTTTAAATACTTCGATCTGTGCATTAAGCAGTTTCAGCAGATCGTCCGGATTAAAAGGTTTAGCTATATGTGCATTCATTCCGACTGCCAGACATGCATTTACATCATCATCATAAGCATTAGCACTCATTGCGATGATAGGCAGGGTCTTACAATAATCCCGATCTAAAGCACGGATCGCCTTTGTCGCTTCAAATCCATCCATGACCGGCATCTGAATATCCATCAGCACCGCATCATAGTATCCGCTTTCATGCTGTTTAACCTGATCTACTCCGATCTGTCCGTTTTCGGCATGGTCGACTTCAATTTCATGCTGAGACAGTAACATTGCGGCAATCTCCGCGTTGATCTCATTATCCTCTACCAGCAGAACACGGCAACCGGCAAGGTCGGTTTTTTCATTTTGGGAAACCTTTTCCTCATTTTCACTTTCCAGCGCTTCCAGTTCCAGCGTAACGGTAAACTCTGAGCCCTCACCTGATCTGCTCTTTACAGAGATCGTGCCGTCCATCAATTCTACTACCTTCGCTGTAATAGCGAGTCCCAGTCCGGTGCCCTGAATACGGTTTACCGTTGTTTTTTCCTCCCTGGTAAAGCTCTCAAAAATATGTGGCAGATATTCTTCGCTGATGCCAATGCCGGTATCCCTGACAATGAACCGGTAACGATATTTATTTTCTGAAACGGGCTCTTCCTCAGCGATCAGATCCACCGTTTTACCGGAAGGCGTATACTTAATTGCATTGCTTACAATGTTGACCAGAACCTGCTCGATGCGGAGCTCGTCTGCATTTACTTTGACGTGTCGGACGCTGCCATGCTGATAAGTGATGATCAGAGACTTATTTCTCGCCTGAAGCGCGGTAATGTCTTCGATATGATGGAAAATACTCTCCAGATCACACGGGCCGGGGTTAACCTGCATCTTCCCGCTCTCAATCTTGGATATATCCAGAATATCGTTGATGAGCGACAATAAGTAGTGACTGGAAGAACTGATTTTTTCCAGTGCATCCGTAACCACCGCAGGTTCATCTATCCTGCTTTTTGCAATGTTGGTATAACCAACAATTGCATTCATAGGTGTTCGGATGTCATGAGACATGTTGGCAAGAAAATCATTACGTGCGCTTGTTCTTGCTTCGTTTACATGCTGCTGGTACTCAAGTTCGCGCTTCATCTGCGCATCGATGTTGTTAACACCTATGATCAGATATCGTCCGTCTTCATCCTCCAAAAGTGTTGCCTTCATGCTGACCCAGACCGGGGTACTCTCTATCATCAGCCGGTATTTCATTGTGAAGCTGCCATTGCGTTCAAGTATAGACATGATCTTTTCCTTATAGAACGTGCCGAGAAATCTATCTTTGTCCTCGATGAAGATCAAGCGCTCCATGTTACTGCGGCTTGCTTCATAGAAGCTGTCTCCTTCTTTTTCCACGCCCAGATTGTCGTACTCTTTGGTCGCACTATACTCTACGAACTTATCTGTATCAGGATCAACGATATATATGCAGAAGTAGTCACCCGCCAGTGCCTGCGCCACTTTTTCATAGGTGATCCGTTTTGCTGCTGCCAGCCGGTATTTCGCTTCTGCTTTTCTGGCGTCATCCAGGGCTTCCTGCATGGCCTGACTCTGCCGGATCTCATCATCCACATCCTTGAAACCCATCATTACGCCGATGCGACCGCCCGGCATGAATACCTTTCCAATGTCGATCCGGTAATGCCTCGGTCCGCTTTCGAGTTCACGGATAAAGCTGACAGAAAACTGATCTTTGGTTTCAAACTGTTTCAGGATATACGGCAGCCCGATCTGCTCCTGCATCCGTTCCCGATCTTCTTTGGCAACCATGGTGTCGACATACTCTGTTTTGGTATCCGTATATTTGGAATGGCTTAACGCATTATGGATGGCCACTGAGTGTGCGTCATCCAGATCGGTATGGTACAGCGTACTTTTTTCCGTCACAACATCGCTGATGAGCCAGACTGTGTTGTAGGCATTGGTCAGCGTAGAAATAACAGCGTCACGGGTCGCCTTGTCTGTCTCCCGCTGCTCCCGTTTTTCAGTGATGTCCGAAATAAAGACCACGTAAATGCCGCCATAAGCTATTGTTTCACAATAATGTCCGTAATCATCCACCCATCGGATCCTGCCATCCTTTCGGATAATACGATATTCCGCATAATCCATCTGATCATAACTGGTGTCGATCTGTTGAACGATAGATATCGAAATACGATCATAATCGTCCGGATGAACCATCCCTTTGAAGGTGAAACCAGTCAGAGTTTTAAACTCATCCAGATCAGCACAGCCGAAGATCTCAAAAACCGGCTTATTGGCGTAGATCAGCTCTTCAGGTTCTTCTGCCTTATACATAAAGAAACCACCGGGCATATGCCCGCCTATTTCTTCAATTACGGAAAGTGTGTCTTCAGTCAATTCAAACTTTTTTCCTACCATGGTAACCTCCACTATGGAAATCTATCCTTCTTTACTCTTGATCGTCCATATCAACATCAAGAATAATTGCTTTCGATCGAGAAACGTTTTTAACAAGTTTTTTTATCTATCCGCTTCTAAAAGCTTATAATCTCTTTCATCAACATAAGTATCCATCATAGTTTTTATAGGGGCCTCTGATCTGCCTTTTTATTTTTTTCTTTTAGCCAGTTCTTCTTTTATGGTGTTAAATCTGTCCCTTCCCATATTGGCCTTGAAAGCGCAGATTATCGAGATTATGAATATCGCTATCGGAAGAGTACAGAAGATGATCCTGACTGCGTCCTGCGCCGTTTGAGACTGTACGTATGAATATCACACTCGAGATCAGATATGAGTTTTTAACCGCTTCAAACCGGTCGTAGCCGGCGTTGATAAATATTTCCGAGAATACGGTGTTTTCCCCGGCAAACAGTCCAAACAAAGAGGCGCCTAAGATCAGACCCACATTGGCAAGAATGATCCTTACAGTCGTCAGGCTGCTTCTCTGGTCATAGTCATCTGTAATATTTGCCGTTAAAGAGTTATACGGAACATAGACTATCGTGTATGTGGTGTTAAACAGGCAATACGCCATCAGATAGTAGATCATTTTGACAAACTGAGACGTTTCGACGGAGAAGGGACAGAACCATAATAAAACAAACATCAATCCGTACGGAATGGCTCCGAAGATCATATAGACACGTCTTTTTCCAAATCTGGTTTTTGTATTGTCACTTATCCGTCCCATCCACACGTCCGTTATCGCATCCCAGAACTTTGAGATCAAAAAGACTAAAGATATAAGTCTTTTGATTTCGTGATTACCTGAAGTTCGCTCTGTTTTCTTCCCATAATATCAAGAATGCCACCGACATTCTTACTGGCCGGAGATCATGACATTTACTTCATTCTACACTCAATTACTCAGGCGCAGATTGGGTAATTACTGCATCGTTTGCTTTGTAAGTGCTGCAGTAGATTAATTGATTTAAGAGTTTAGATTAACCCATAAAGCGGGACGAATAGTACTTGAGCAACCAATCATAGGAATTCCCCTTACATCGACGGTGCCGTCGTATTTGACATAAGCAGCGTG
>CACZSY010000231.1 GCA_902783965.1 uncultured Lachnospiraceae bacterium | reverse complement strand
GCTCAAAAAGAACATGCCTACGCTCAGGGCAGTCACAAAATACAATATCCTGTCCTCTTTAAGAACGTAGGCCAACAGCCCCACTATCGCGCATACAAAATAAAAAACATATATGATATACAGGAATCCTGCGGCTATGTTTCCCACAGTCTCTCCCGCCTTATCCGGATCAGGTCTTGCCGGAGCCTTGGAATTCTTATCCACCCTGTCTCCGCATACAGGGCAGACAAGATTATCCATATCTTTCATGCTTGTGACTTTAAAATCATATTCTTTCCTGCAGGTTCCGCAATATCTCAGCATGTCCCGTCCTCCCCGCGCGTCCCTTGTGAATCCAAAGAACGCCTGCGGTATCATTTGCGTTATGCTTATTTTCTTTATTTCTTATCTTTCTTATTTTTATCTTTCGTATCTTTATCTTTCTGTTCCTTTTCTTCTTGTTCTTTTTTCTGCTTTTCCAGCTTCTCTTTTTCTTTCTCTGTCAGCTCCTTGCCCTTTTCAAAAGCTTCCTCTGTCGCCTTATCCACTTCTTCTTGCACATCTTTATATATCTGCTTTGCATTTTCCTTAAGATCATCATCAATAAGGTACATTACGAGATTATTATTATAAAGATGTTTAAGCAGCGCATTATCATCTATATCTTTGTTACATGATCTGATGAAATCATATGAAGAAAACGCTCCCATAAATATGAAGAATACCCACATTATTATGAAGCCTTCAGCAACTCCCGCTGCCGCACCTGCGATCTTGTTGACCGAATTGATCACCGGAAGCTTTGAGGAGAGGTTGATAACAGCTGATATTACATTAAGTATTATCGTTGAAACAATAAATACCAGAATGTATGCCGCTGCCGTTATTATCATATCCGTTATCAGCTTATAGATATATTTCTGAGCTTCCGCCGAACCTTTTGCCGCGATCTTTTCAAATTCTTCATTTTCAACGATCATCTTTTTTACCTGCGGAGGTATCGTCACGCCCTTCATCAGTTTCTCTTTATCGCCTTTTCCAAGCTCCAGGATCTGGTTTTCGCTCAGCTCATCGATCCTGTCTTTGAGCTTGTCTACGTTAACTTTCTCTTCTACTTTTTTATGGACCGAATTATATATATCCTCATTTTTCTTAGCCAGTTCGGCAATCTTTGGTGAGACAACGCTGCTTAAAAGTATTGAAATGATGAGCGTCGCAATGGAAAGCGCCATCTTTATAAGCCCCTTAAAATATCCAATCACGCCCGAAATGATTATTATTAAAGCTATGATCCCAAGTGTTTTCATACATTTTCCCTTTCTGTAAGCTTTATCTGGCATATCTGCTTATCTGTTAACAGAATATACTTATCTTTTCCGTTATAAGGATAAACTCCGGCGATCGCATCCTCGCACTCACCGTCAAACTTTAACTTGCCGGATGACGTCAGTATCCTTATGCCTTTTTCCGAATTAAAGATTATCTCCGAATTGCTCATGTTGACATCGGTATATTCATAATCCAGATCCTCATTTATCTTTTCGTCACCCGTTAAAGAGTAGACACGAAGCTGCTTTTTATTCTCCTTATAATTATCAAGTATCACTCCGACATTTTCGCTGTCATACATCACACTCTTTATCTGATACTCAAGTTTTCCCGTATCAAGCATGAGCGACGGCGTCTCTTTCATCTCATATGTCCTGATGCCCCTGTCGGAAATGACTACTATATCCTTCTCGTTGACGAATTTCACCAGCGGAACCATCTCATCATCAAGGCTTTCCGCCCTCACTATCCTGTTATTATAGCTTTGGCCCACATCTCCGAAATTATAGAAGGTAAGGAAATTCTCCGTCTCGCCGTCCGCTATCAGCGCGTAGCTTGTTACAAGTTTCTTGGCGTCATCAGAAATGGTTAACGCTAAAGGATATCCGTCCTGCGCTATCCTGGTCTTTATCTCGGAATAGATCTCCTTTCCGTCGCAGATATAGATAAGATCTGTCATCTCGTCTCTGAGCACGACCGCCGCGATACCGTTGGCTGAGACATCGACTGTCGTTATCGGATACAATATCTCAACTTCGGAGGCGCTTCCGCTCCCGTCATATATTATGAGCTTCTTATTGCCTATGTCCGCCACTGCAGCATATTGACCTCTGGTAACAACGAAAGGATCCTTCATCTCATAGCTTGCGCTCCAGATATCATTTCCTTTTCCGTCTATGGCGGTAATTCCGTCCCTGCTGTACCTTATGAGCTTGTCGCTGTCATAGGCTGTGTATTTTACGATATCCGAATCCTTTCTGTCTACCGCTTCAACTATTTCAAAACTGTTATATTTCCTGTGCGTTATCTTATATATGGCAAATCCTGCCGCCGCAGCCACGGCAAGGATAATAACAGCTTTTAATATATTGATAAGAATTTTCTTTCTTTTTCTGTTCTTATCCAGATCAAGAGTTATCTCTTCTCCCTGTTTTTTCATCAGGTAAAAACTCCTTCCAAATTGTTGTACCCTTTATTGTATCACACTGCGCCGGATTTTTAAAGTATATTTGTGCCTGCGTTGCTGCTATGTTACGGAAGCTTCAGCTCATCCCCGACCATTATCTTATTGCCGTCCGCGATCCCGTTAAGCTTCATAATGTCCTCAACTCTGAAAATGGTACCGTAGTTTTCATAGCTTATCTTCGCGAGCGTATCTCCCTTCTTTACCACATAGGTCTTTGAAGCGGATGCCGAAGCCTCCTGACCGGTTTTGTCCGCATCATCACTCCCGTCCGCGCTGCCAGGATCTGCGTTGTCCGGATCTGCGCCGTCCGTGCTGCCATGATCTGCGTTGTCCGGATCTGTGCTTGTGGTTTCATCGGAGTTGTCTTTTCCATCAGGATCGGCTTTTCCATCCTTATTATCTTTTCCGTCCGCATTTGCCGGTACTGCGCTGTTCTTTCTTTCAGACTTATCTGCCGAAGGCGGAAGCGTCTGCTCTATTACCTGCCCGTCATCTTTCTGTGACTTTGAAAAAGGATTATCGTTATTTAACCTTATTGCCATTACCAGTAACAAGCTCGCCAACACCGCTGCCTGCAGCACATACCCTCTTTTGGCCGGAGCACCGCTTCTGCCCCCGCGCTTTCCGCCTTCTGCCGCATTCATCCTGCCGGTTACCGCGCTCAGCCTGCCGGTTCCCGCATGCATTCTTCCGGTTTCCGCATACTGCCTGCCGGTTCCCGTATACTGCCTGCCTGCTCTCCCCCTTTTCCCGCCTGTACCCGGAAGCGGCACGCTGCGGGTGCTCACCGCCCTGATCTTCTGCACCGTCTCATCCACATACTCATTCTCTATGCTCTTTGAGCCGTTCACTTTAAGCATGTAACTCTGCATTGCATCATTTTTTTCATAATAAATATAGTATCCCCTGCATCTGTGAAGATTATTGCCCGTGTAATGATAAATATTATCTTCTCCGTTTCCGGTATCATGCACGTACAACAGCTTCTCGCTGCCCGGGAAATTCTGGAGATGAAGCTTAAGAACCTCGTTGTCTACACCGTCCCAGTCTTCGTCCCCTATGGCCCAGCCCACTATCTCAAGGCTGTCAAATTCCGCTTTAAGCGTTCCGTAAATCTTTTCCCATGTCTCATTTGTGAAAATGCCCTTTCTGACCGGCACATCTTCCTCATCGAGCATGACGGCTCCGCTGATAAATGTCGCCGTTATCCCCTGCACCGGACCTCTCGATCCCGCAAGGATAAAATATGATCTTCTCTCACCCGCCGAGACATTTTTAAAATGCATTACCCGTATAAATGTCACGACATAATCTTCAATATATATCCTGTCGGAAGGATCGCCCTGTCCGATCTGCTTAATATTTTTGGGCAGCCGTATCAATCTGCTGATCTCCCGGCTGCCCGTATTCTTTTCATCTGCTATACTGATCCGCTCCGTCATGTTATATCCCCCTGCCATTCTGAATAAACGCGCCTTAAAAGCATGCGCTTTATACATGATAAACTTCAATGTCAGGCAATCATAACATGAACCCGGACGATTTTTTTGTCAAAACAGGTTCACTGTATATATTTTTATAACTCCGTTCTTCCCTCTAACGCCCGAAGCAGCGTCACCTCATCGATGTATTCCAGATCTCCTCCCACCGGCACTCCGCTGGCTATCCTCGTAACCTTTATTCCGGTCGGTTTGATCAGCTTGCTGATATACATGGCGGTAGTCTCTCCTTCAAGACTTGAATTGGTCGCGATTATCACTTCGTCCACATCCTTTTCAAGCCTTATCATAAGCTCCTTGAGCCGTATATCCGCAGGTCCTATCCCGAGCATCGGCGATATCGCGCCGTGAAGCACATGATAAACGCCGTCATACTTTCCGGTCTTTTCATACGCCGCGAGGTCTCTTGAATTCTCCACCACCATTATCGTGCGGTGGTCTCTTTTGGCGCTCGCGCAGATCGGACAGATATCCCCGTCCGTCAGCGTACAGCACTCACTGCAGTATCTGATGTTCTCTCTGGCATCCACTATGGCTCCTGCCAGGCTTTCCGCCTGCTCCTTCGGCATATTCACGATATGAAACGCAAGTCTTTGCGCCGTCTTATTACCGATGGAAGGCAGCTTCGAGAGCTGCTCTATTAAGTTAGAGATTCGACTGCTGTAATAATCCATGATCAGAAAGGAAATCCTCCGCCAAGTCCTCCGGTAACGGTACTCATAGCCGCATTGGTCTCTTCTTCAACTGTTCTGATAGCTTCATTGACAGCCGCCCTTACCAGATCCTCAAGCATCTCAACATCCTCAGGATCCACTACATCTTTATCTATGGTAACTGCCAGGATCTCTTTCTTTCCAGATATCTTAACCTTTACCGCTCCGCCTCCGGCAGAAGTCTCCCATTCCTTTTCTTCAAGCTCTTTGGTCTTCTCTTCCATCTGCTTCTGCATCCTCTGAGCCTGCTTCATGAGATTATTCATATTTCCAGGCATTCCTCCCGAAAATCCGCCTCTTTTTGCCATTTCTAATCTTTTCCTCCTTGAACCAAAAATCAATGTAAATCTTATTCTATTTGAAAAAATGTTTAAATGCAAGTGTATTATAGCTTATCTATTTCAAAATTCACCTTTACCGTGCCGCCGGTGTTTTCGGACGCCCGTGATACGCTTTGTATTTCCCCGCATCTGATGTCAATATCCTGTCCCGTAACTTTTTTGATCATAAGCTTTATTTCGTTAAGATACTTTTCCTTAAGCATCTGCCTGTCCCAGTCATCTGCCGCGGTTATCGTTATATCATTATCGGAAAAGCTTATTTCCATATTCCTAAGATGTGTCTTAAGATACGGTTCAAGATCATTATAAATCTCTTTCCATCTTGAAGAAACCTGCGTCACATCTCCCTTTCCTTCAGGCGATGTAATTACGATACCGTCGCCTCTTGGCGGGCGCGGCTGCCCTTTGCCGCTTTCATCCGCTTGTTTTACCGCCTCTTTCGCGGTTCGTTCTCCCTCTGCCTTCTCCCCTTCCGGTAAAGCCGGCGCGAACGTTCCTTCCGCAAGCTTTTTTTCAAGCGCCGCTATCCTGTCATGCAGGGAATCCGTGTCAGTCTCCATCTCCGGTACACAGATCTTTACAAGAGCTATCTCCAATAAAGTCCTCTTGCCGACAGCATACCTCATCTGATTGGTAAGCTCCGAAAATATCCTTATATATCTTATGATCCTGTTAAGCTCCACTCCTGCCGAGATAATCTCAAGCTGTCCGATCTTTTCTTCCGGCAGATCGACCAGTTCTTTATGTTCAAGGCTTGTCAGGATTATCATGACATTTCTTAAGAACCATGTAAAGTTTACCACAAAACGGGAGATGTCCTTGCCGTCCGCAACGATCTCATCCACCACTTTGATACATTCGGATATTTTGTAATCAAGGATCGCCTCATACAATTTTATAAAGACATCCGTCTCGACCTGACCGAGAACTCCAAGCACCTTTTCATAGGTCAGCTTTTCGTCTATATAAAACGCGAGGCACCTGTCAAGCAGCGAAAGGGCGTCTCTCATGGCTCCGTCCGCGCATCTTGCTATATAGGAAAATGCCCGCTCTTCCGCTTCGATCCCCTCTTTGTCCGCCAGCTCATTCAGTCTTTCAACTATATCCTTGTTGGTCAGCCTTTTAAAATCATATCTCTGGCATCTTGAAAGTATCGTTACCGGGATCTTATGGGCTTCCGTTGTCGCAAGTATAAATATCACATAGGACGGCGGTTCCTCCAGAGTCTTTAACAGAGCGTTGAACGCTCCCGTCGAAAGCATGTGGACCTCGTCGATTATATATACCTTGTATTTTCCTCTTGCCGGAGAATAAGCGACTTCATCAATGATCTGTCTGATGTTATCGACGCCGTTATTGGAAGCGGCGTCGATCTCTATGACATTTAAAGAATTCTGTTCATTTATACTCCTGCAGCTTTCACAGACATTGCAGGGATTTGCTCCCAGGGGATTCTCGCAGTTGACTGCCTTCGCAAATATTTTTGCTATGGAAGTCTTGCCCGTTCCTCTTGTTCCCGAAAACAGATAAGCATGAGCCGTCCTGTCGGTCTTTATCTGATTTGCCAATGTCTTGACTATATGATCCTGTCCCTTTACCTCATCAAACGATGCCGGTCGAAACTTTCTGTACAGTGCGATATGGGACATATTTTCGCTCCATTTCTTCTATTAATTTTCAAAGCAGATTTGCTTTTTTAATCGCCGAAGCAGATTCCCATCGCCTTGGCTTCTTTGACGATCTGGCAGTCTTTCGGAATGCCCTTAAGTTTTCCGGCAACTTCTTCAAGCGGCACCGGAACGATGTCATTTCCGCTGAAGCCTACCATGTAACCGTATTTTTCCTCAAGGATAAGTCTTGCCGCAGCCGCTCCGAGTCTGGTTGAGATAAATCTGTCGTAAGCGTCAGGACTTCCGCCTCTTTGTGTATGTCCAGGAACGGTAACCCTTACTTCCTGTCCGGTCTTCTTGGTGATCTCCGCTCCGAGCCTGTAGGCAACCGGCTGTGACTCTCCCACAGGATATTTCGCCTTATACTCTTTCTTGCTCAAAGCAGCGTCTTCCTTCGAGATAGCTCCTTCCGCAACCGCTACGATAGAAAATCTCTTTCCTTCCTTGGTCCTCTTCTTTATGGCAGAGACAACCTTCTTAAGATCATAAGGTATCTCCGGAAGAAGGATAACGTCCGCTCCGCCCGCGATGCCGGCATGAAGCGTCATCCATCCAACCTTGTGTCCCATGATCTCAACTATAAATACTCTGCCGTGCGAAGCAGCAGTCGTATGGATGCAGTCAAGCGCATTAGTCGCGATATCAACCGCGCTCTGGAAGCCGAATGTTATATCAGTTCCCCAGATATCATTATCAATAGTCTTAGGGCAGGTAACCACATTGAGACCTTCTTTGGAAAGAAGATTCGCGGTCTTATGTGTTCCGTTTCCGCCAAGGATCACCAGACAGTCAAGCTTTAACTTCTTATATGTGTCCTTCATGGCCTCGATCTTGTCAAGTCCGTTTTCATCCGGAACCGTCATAAGCTTGAACGGCTGTCTCGAGGTTCCGATAATAGTTCCTCCGAGTGTGAGGATACCCGAAAAATCCTTTGGTTTAAGGAGCTTGTAGTTTCCGTAGATAAGTCCCTTGTAGCCTTCAAGGATTCCGTATATCTCCACGTCTTTGATGTTATTGTACAAAGTCTTCGCAACGCCTCTCATTGTTGCGTTAAGGCTCTGACAATCGCCTCCGCTGGTGATAAATCCAATTCTTTTCATAGCAAAATACCTTCCTTTCCGCTTAAAAATCTATTCTTATAAGCCCTTTTCCGGCTTTTTCCTGTCCCTGTTTTCCTGCGCCGCCTCCGGCTCTTCCTGCGCACGTTTCTCTCCAGCTCTTCGCGCCCGCTTTTCTGCGCACGTTTCTCTCCGGCTCTTCGCACCCGCTCTTCCTGCGCACGTTTCTCTCCGGCTCTTCGCGCCCGCTTTTCTGCGCACGTTTCTCTCCGGCTCTTCGCGTGTTTTTTCTACGCCGCCTCCGGCTCTTCTCCCGTCGCAGCTGTTACCGCCGCTTCCTGTGAAACTTCTCCGCCTTGTCCTGCGGCGCCTGTACCGCTCTGCTCTTCCACAGTCTCTCCGCTCTGTTCCTGCGAAGTTTCTCCACTCTGCTCCTGCGAAGTCTCTTCGCTCTGCCCGGATGGAAGAGGTATATCAACCTTCTTATCCGAACCAAACGCCGCTATCGAAAGCTCGTGCATACGGTCAAATGAGAATTTGCTTGGATTTCCCACGCTCTTTGCAACCGAATTAACATTATTTTTCGCGGCAAGCGCCTTGGTATAATCTTCAAGCTTGTAAACCGAATAATTCTTGCTAGGAGTTGACTCATAATGCATTACCAGCGGAGTTACGCTCGCTTTTGAGATCCTGACCCCATCGGAATCCTTTGTGATCGTAAACTCTGCCATCGCTTCAAATATCTGCTTGTCCGATGCCTGACGCGACATGAAATTGCCGAGGGAATAATAACATAACATCTGGTTTCCGTCTTTTCCTTC
>CACZSY010000230.1 GCA_902783965.1 uncultured Lachnospiraceae bacterium | reverse complement strand
TTTAAAGACTATCCCGGAAGTATCAAGCGCGGTATTTATTCCCAAAGCTTTGGCAAGCCTGAAAAGCTCCGTCACAAATTCCATCTGGCACATAGCCTCTCCGCCGCTTACGGTGATGCCGCCTCCGCCTTTCCAGTAATTCTTATACCTTAATGCCATGTTCAGGGCTTCCTGCGGAGTCAGTTTTAACATTAACTGTGATGTTATCTCATCAGCAGACTGCGGCGATTCGTTCTTTTTTACCTGCTGTGATCTGTTTATCCCCGCCCACATCTCAGGATTATGACAGTACTTACATCTGAGCGGACAACCCTGCATAAAAAAGATGAATCTTACGCCCGGTCCGTCCACGGAACCGAAGCTTTCTGTTGAATTGATATAACCTGTAAGTTGTTTTTCTTCCACGGGTGATTCCTCCGTATTCTGTTTCATCGTCCATATATGTTTCATCGTCCATATATTAAAAAACGATCCATTTCTATTACTCTGTTATCTCAAATAAGCGGTCCATTTCTATTACTCTGTTCACATAATTACTATACTTATTCTTTTTAATGCCATAAGTAGTTATCATCACTATCTGTATAGTCTTATTTGTCTTTGTCTCATCCCTGAACACGCTGACTTTTGTCTTGAGATTTTCATCATCATCCTTGGATAATTCAATCCGGTGTGAATAGAATTTAATCTCACACAGACTTATTACATGATCGTTCCTGTCTATGATCATGTCTATCTGAGCCCCCTGTTTTTCATCGCCGCCCTTTTTAGTCCATGAAGAAATTTCTGATCTTACCGCAGATATTCCGAGTCCATTTTTTATCTGTTCCATATGATCTTTGCATACTTGTTCAAATGTAAATCCCTGCCAGGCACATCTTTGCCGGTCATCATTAGTAACACTCCACATGTGTGTATTTTTACCGTAATTATCTTTAACAAAACTAAAATAAAATTTAGTATAATAATCTGACAACTGGTAACGCATTTCTCTGCTCTTATGATTATAACAAGGATTTAACCTGATAAATCCCGAATTCAGCAGATCGTTAAGCATTCTGGTCAATACACCGTTTTCGGGCAGTTTTGTTTTACTGATTATTTCCGAGCGTGTCATGCCATTTCTTTTTTTACTGAGCGCTTCAACTATTTTAATATACTGATCACTGTTCTTAAACAATGTCCTGTACAACTGTTCAAATTCATCATAAAGCTCTGCCCCTTTCTTAAAAAAGAGTTCATCAATATTTTCATTCAAGGTCAGCTCTCTGTCCAAAAGTCTGAGATAATATGGAATCCCCCCCATTATCATGTAACATTCTATGATATCATATCTTGACCAGTCAATATTCCTTGACCTGAGATATTCTTCAACATCATGGAGACTTAACGGCTGCAAATGAAGCTTACATGTACATCTGTTAAATAAACCTCCCTTATTCTTTTCAATATTATCCGTAAGCCATGAAGCAGCCGACCCGCATACAATAAATATCAGATTTTTTCTTGCACTTGCCCATGCATTCCAAAACCACTCAAATGCAGGCAGAAAACCTGATTTCTGATTATCCATCCACGGCATCTCATCAAAAAAAACAACCTGTTTTTTCCGTACATCTTTCTCTTCAAGGTAATCTCTTAACATTGAAAAAGCATGTGTCCAGTCTTTAGGCGCTGCATTCTCTTTTCTGGAATAACGTCTTAGTTCTATTGCAAAATTATTTAACTGCATCTGTCTGTTTTGATTGTATGCTCCTGTAAATTTGAAATCAAACTCATAATCAAAGTATTCATTGATCAGAAATGTCTTTCCAACTCTTCTTCTCCCATAAACTATAATAAGCTGGGCTTCTGTTTCTTCTTTGGCTCTGTTTAACCTTTTTATCTCTTTATTTCTTCCAATTACATTTTTCATATAACTGTCTCCTGATTTTTTTGCCCCTGTCTCTGTCCGGCGGCAGGTATCTTTTCCGCTTTATATGGTTTGATTTTGACATACGATGAGTATATTTTTTATCTTTATCTTATATATTAAATTATTTATAGATAGTTTTCAATTATTTTTTATCTTTATCTAACTAAAAATGCACGATATAGATATAATATCGTGCATTTTTTATCTTTATCTCAATTGTTTAATTTCCTTTACATTCTATCCCTGGCTCATTGCTCATTCCAACGAATTCAAAAACTCAGTAGTACTTCCTGAATTAATTTTTATCGTTACCATTACAGCTTATCGTGGAATGTACGGCTTATTACATCTTTCTGCTGTTCCTTTGTAAGGTCGATGAACTTAACCGCATAGCCCGAAACTCTTATCGTGAAGTTCGCGTATTCAGGTTTTTCCGGATGTTCCATAGCATCCTCAAGCTTCTCCCTGCCGAATACATTTACATTGAGGTGATGAGCGCCCTGATCGAAATATCCGTCGAGAACATGAACGAGGTTCTCTGTTCTCTCATCTTCATCATGTCCAAGAGCGTCCGGATTCATGGACTGTGTATTGGAGATACCGTCAAGCGCCCATGTATATGGAAGCTTTGCAAGCGAGTTAAGCGATGCCAGAAGTCCGTTCCTCTCAGCGCCGTAGCTCGGATTTGCTCCAGGCGCAAGCGGGGTTCCGGCTCTTCTTCCGTCCGGAAGGTTGCCTGTGTATTTACCATAGACAACATTTGAAGTTATGGTAAGGATAGATGTTGTCGGCTCCGACTTTCTGTAGGTATGACGCATCTTTATCTTGGAAATGAATTTTCCGAGTACCTCTATCGCGATATCGTCAGCCCTGTCGTCGTCATTTCCGTAACGCGGGAAATCGCTCTCATTTACAAAGTCTACCGCATATCCTTTTTCATCACGCACTACACGGACCTTGCCGTACTTTAATGCGCTCAAGCTGTCTACTACATGTGAGAATCCTGCGATTCCCGTTGCAAATGTCCTGCGGACATTGGTATCTATAAGCGACATCTGCGCCGCTTCATAATAATATTTGTCATGCATGTAATGTATGAGATTTAAAGTGTTAACATAAAGTGAAGCAAGCCAGTCCATGGTCGCGTCAAATTTTTCCCATACCTGATCAAAATCCAGATATTCTCCTTCTATCCTCTGATAGAACGGTGATACCTGCTGACCGAGCATTGTATCATAACCGCCGTTGATGGCGTACAGGAGACACTTTGCAAGATTAGCCCTCGCGCCGAAGAACTGCATCTCCTTTCCGGTCTGCGTTGCCGATACGCAGCAGCAGATCGAATAGTCGTCGCCCCAGACAGGCTTCATAACATCATCATTCTCATACTGGATCGAACTTGTAGTAACCGAGATCCTTGCGGCATATTTCTTGAAATTCTCCGGCAGCTTCGAGGTATACAGAACCGTAAGGTTCGGCTCCGGTGAAGGTCCCATGTTTTCAAGAGTATGCAGGAATCTGAAATCGTTCTTTGTTACCATGTGTCTTCCATCGATGGTGGTTCCGGCAACTTCGAGAGTAGCCCATACCGGATCTCCGGAGAAAAGTTCATTGTAGGACGGGATCCTCGCGAACTTTACCATTCTGCACTTGAGCACGAAATGATCAATAAGCTCCTGCGCCTGTTCTTCGGTTATCTTTCCCTCTTCAAGGTCTCTGTTGATATAAATATCAAGGAATGTCGAAACACGTCCTACCGACATGGCCGCGCCGTTCTGCGTCTTGATAGCCGCAAGATATCCGAAATACAGCCACTGAACAGCTTCTTTCGCCGTCTCGGCAGGCTTTGATATATCGTATCCGTAGATACCTGCCATCTCTTTCATTCCGTTGAGAGCTCGCAGCTGATCGGCAACCTCTTCACGCAGACGCACGATATCGCCCGTCATCCTGTTCTTTCCGAGGTTGTCCATGTCCTTTTGTTTCTGCGCGATAAGAAAATCTATTCCGTAAAGAGCTATCCTTCTGTAGTCTCCGACTATCCTGCCTCTTCCGTAGGTGTCAGGAAGACCGGTTATGATATGGCTCTTTCTTGCAAGACGCATCTCAGGAGTATATACATCGAAAACTCCCTGGTTATGTGTCTTATGATACTTTGTAAAAATCTCATGGAGCTCTTTGCTCGGTGTATATCCGTAATTCTCACATGCCTGCTCAGCCATACGGATACCGCCGTAAGGCATGAACGCTCTCTTTAAAGGTTTGTCTGTCTGAAGTCCGACTACCTGCTCCAGATCCTTCATGGATTCATCTATATATCCCGGACCATAAGCTGTAAGACCTGAGACAACCTCCGTCTCCATGTCCAGAACTCCGCCCTTTTCTCTTTCCATCTTCTGGAGTTCCTGCAGTCTGCCCCAAAGCTTATTGGTGGCTTCTGTAGGACCTGAGAGGAAATCCTCATTTCCATTGTACTGCGTATAGTTACGATTGATGAAATCCCTGACATCAATCTCTCTTCTCCACTTAATACCGTTGAATCCTCTCCATGCTGAATTCTCAGTCATCACAATCCTCCTAACGCTTCCTTTCCAGTTGTATGGAAATCAGTTCAAAACACAATATATTCCGTCTAAACAGCTTCTTTTATCAAGATTTTGGGGTTACGAGCCGTTTATATATAATTTAACCTTTTTGCGTCAAAAAGTAAAGAGAAAAAATAACTAATTATTAGCATACTTTTCGGACTGAATTTTAATAAGTTGCTCATCCTCGAAATAATTGATCTTCATCGCGTTTTTTACTTCTGTAAGAGTCTGCTCCGCAGTTTCCCTCGCAGTCTCGCTGCCCTTCTTTAAGATCTCATATACATAAGGTATGTCCTTTTCATACTGTCTTCTTCTCTCTCTTAAAGGCGCGAGCTCTTCATTTAAAACTTTATTGAGGAACTTCTTAACCTTGACATCTCCAAGACCGCCTCTCTGATAGTGTTCCTTAAGCTCGTCAAGATTGTTGTAATCAGGAAGATATTCCGCGAAATACTCATCTTTACAGAAAGCGTCAAGATAGGTGAATACCGTATTTCCTTCGATCTTTCCCGGATCGGATACCTTAAGATGGTCAGGGTCGGTATACATACTCATGACCTTCCTGGAAAGCTCTTTCTCGTCTTCCGAAAGATAGATGCAGTTCCCGAGCGATTTGCTCATCTTGGCCTTACCGTCCGTACCCGGAAGTCTTAAGCATGCCTTATTGTCCGGAAGCAGTATCTCCGGCTCCACAAGTGTCTCTCCGTATACGGCGTTGAATTTTCTTACTATCTCCTTAGTCTGCTCAAGCATAGGAAGCTGATCTTCTCCAACCGGAACGCAGGTTGCCTTAAACGCCGTGATATCCGCTGCCTGGCTTATCGGATAGGTGAAAAATCCTACCGGAATGCTGGTCTCGAAATTTCTCATCTGGATCTCAGATTTAACTGTCGGATTTCTCTGAAGCCTTGAAACAGTTACCAGATTCATATAATAAAATGAAAGCTCGCATAGCTGCGGTATCTGCGACTGGATGAAAAGTGTCGACTTTTCAGGATCAAGTCCGGCTGAAAGATAGTCAAGCGCCACTTCAATAATATTCTGTCTTATTTTTTCGGGATTATCCGCATTGTCAGTAAGCGCCTGCGCATCGGCTATCATTATAAATATCTTGTCAAATTCGTTGCTGTTTTGAAGCTGCACTCTTCTTCTGAGCGAACCCACATAATGTCCTACATGAAGCTTTCCTGTAGGTCTGTCACCTGTTAAGATTATCTTACTCATGTTATTCTCTCTCCATTTACTTTAATTGTTAAAACAAATCTATTATAACGCCCCACACGATCCCCATGACAAGCAGAAGTCCCGTGATCTTCAGGCTGTCTTTCTTATCGGTATTAAGTCTGAACAATACCAGAAGACCTACGCCGGCTCCTACCAGAAGTCCGGACATCATCGCTCCGGTGCTTATCACATTTTCAAGATAGAGCTTTGTTATAAGGACCGATGCTGCGCAGTTCGGTATAAGACCTACGACAGCGCTGACAATCTGTCCGAGGACAGGCACCGAAGTAAAGAAACTTCTTAAGCTGTCTTCTCCGACAAGCTCAACAGCAAAATTTATGCCTATCGAAATGACAAGCACAAATATAAAGATCCTGACTGTATGTCTTATTGCCGACTTCAGGACTCCGTCCTCACAATGGCAGTGTTCGTGCTCGCAGACCGCGTGGATATCAGCTATGACCTCTTCATTTCCGTGCAGCTTTCTATATACGATATCCACCATGAATCCCATAAATATGCCTATTGCCGCTTTACCGGCAAGTATCGCGACCAGCAGGCTCATCTTCATATCGGAAGATAAGAACACCGGCAGCATCTCGTCCGAAGTTGAAAGATATACGGCGAAAAGCGTTCCCACCGTTATGACTCTTCCGGCATAAAGGCTCGACGCCGCCGCCGAGAAACCGCATTGAGGAAATATTCCGAACAGTCCGCCGAAAAACGGTCCCGCTTTCTTTGAGAACCCCGCAAGCTTTCCGGCTGTCAATACATTTTTATGCTCAAGATATTCCATGAGCAGATAGGTTGCAAATAAAAACGGAAGGAGCTTAACACTGTCAAGCCCCGCATCCATTAAAACATCTAAAATCATTTCGCTGAATCTCCGGATCCTTTGTTATTATCGGCTCCCGGTCTGTAGCCTGTCTTTCTGAGGCTCGCATCCCTTGGATCCATGCTCTTTCCCTGAAGCACAGCTTCTCTTTTGTCCATGTGCGGAAATACTTTGCTGAAGCCTATTGAAAGGAATGTAGCGGCAATAAATACTGTGAATAATCCCAGCTTGCCTATTCCAAGCTCTTCCTTCCATATCAGCACGATGCAGCCGGCAGCGAAAAAGATGTAATAAAAATTCAAATCCATGATCCCACGTACCACGAACGCCGCACATAACAGGGTTATGAGCATGTTCATAATGCCTCCGTAAGGGATAACTTCCAGCTCAACGCATACGAGAAGAACTGCTGCGATGATAAATGCCAGTCCCCATACGATACTTCCTGCGTCCATTTTTCTGCTCATTTTGTTCTCCTTTCCGACCGCCGTTTCAGGCAGTCAACGCACTGTCTTACATGATGATCTCATAAAACGCCGCCGGCGTTCCCACCGCCCGTCAAGGTGGGGCAATCCGACCGGACTTCTCAGCTTCCGAGCGAATTCATCACGTAAGAATAAATATCCGCGCTTTTATCTTTAAATTTTTTGCAAAATTGTATTGCCATCTCTTCATCCGGAACCGAAAGCTTAAGCT
>CACZSY010000229.1 GCA_902783965.1 uncultured Lachnospiraceae bacterium | reverse complement strand
GGTATTCTCAAGACAGAGATACTGGGGCGAGCCTATTCCGATCGTACATTGTCCAAAGTGCGGTGCGGTTCCGATCCCTGAGGAAGAGCTTCCGTTAACACTTCCTGATGTAGAGCAGTATCAGCCTACAGGAACGGGAGAATCACCTCTTAAGGATATCGAGTGGTGGGTTAATACAACCTGTCCTTGCTGCGGAGCGCCTGCGAAGCGCGAGACCAATACCATGCCTCAGTGGGCAGGATCATCATGGTATTTCTTAAGATATGTTGATAATAAAAATGATAAGGAACTTGTTTCAAAGGAGAAAGCAGACGCGCTTCTTCCGGTAGATATGTATATCGGCGGCGTTGAGCATGCGGTGCTTCACCTTCTTTACTCAAGATTTTATACCAAATTCTTATATGATATAGGCGCCGTTGATTTTGACGAGCCGTTTATCAAACTCTTTAACCAGGGTATGATAACGGGTAAGAACGGTATAAAGATGAGTAAGTCTAAGGGTAATGTCGTTTCTCCTGACGACCTTGTGGAAAATTACGGCTGCGATTCGCTCAGATTATATGAACTTTTTGTAGGACCTCCGGAGCTTGATTCCGAGTGGGATGAGAAAGGCATAGAGGGCGTATACCGTTTCCTCAACAAGCTCTGGAATGTAGTGATTGACAGTAAGGATAAGGATATAAAAGCGGACAAAGAACTTATCAATTTAAGACATAAGCTTATCTGGACCATTACCACGAGACTTGAGAGCTTCAGCCTCAATACCGTAGTCAGCGGATTTATGGAATTTACCAATAAACTGCAGGCAGTCGTTAAGTCAAAAGGCGCGGTAGATAAAGAGACACTTGATGCAATAGCTATACTTCTTGCTCCGTTTGCTCCTCATATGGGCGAGGAACTCTGGCAGCAGCTTGGAAATGAAGGCTCTGTATTCGATCAGAGATGGCCGCAGTACGATGAAGCTCTCATGAAGGATGACGAGGTTGAGATCGCGGTTCAGATCAACGGAAAGACCAAGTCAACCATCAGCATAGCAGCAGATGAAGATAAGGACAGTGTTATCGCCAAGGCAAAGATGAGCATTGCCGACAAGCTTACCGGAACAGTGGTAAAAGAGATCTATGTTCCGCGCAGGATAGTAAATATTGTGATGAAGTAATAAATGTAATAATGAAGCCGGAATGCGTTATGATCGATGTGAAAATAATGTTTTTTAAGAATACTTTATTTTTATATTGACGTACTTGAAAATTATGGTATAATTACAACAGTGCTTTAAAAATTACCCAGACAGTTGTCAGGCACAATTCACAACTGGAGGGAGGTTAGGTGTGATTCTATGTCAAGCGTTACTGTAAAAGAGAACGAAACATTAGAGAGTGCACTTCGCAGATTCAAGAGAAATTGTGCGAAGGCTGGCATTCAGCAGGAGATACGTAAAAGAGAACATTACGAAAAGCCGAGCGTAAAGCGTAAGAAGAAGTCTGAAGCTGCTCGTAAGCGTAAGTTCTAATATTGTTACATGCAGTGTTACTGCTTATGAAATGAGTGTTAAAGTACCAATTTCTTCGGAAGTTGGTACTTTTTTTATGCACCCCCTCCTCGTTTTTCCTGTATTCTTTTAAAAAATCTTACATATCATATTAAAAGATATACCGTTTGGAGTATGCGTAATGGGAGAAATATTTACCAATGCAACTCAGGATATGTGCCGGAAAATGAATCTTCCCGAAGAGGTTTTGGGAAGGCTTCCTGTGATCACGATGGTCGGAAACAGGTCTGTCTGTATTGAAAATTTTGATAAACTGATAGATATGAGTGATGAGAAGATGGTTATCGGCTGCAAAAAGGGAAAGCTTAAGATACTCGGAAAAGAACTCTGGATGCTTTATTATACAAGCAGTGAGATCATGATAAGGGGAAAGATTGGGGAGATCGTCTTTGAAGCTTGAGATTCTTAGGGTAAAGGTTCATATTAAGGGAAATGTTGAAAGATTTTTATGTCTTGCGGCCAATCGGAATATCAGGATAAACAATGTAAAAGCAGCTGAAGACGGAGCTTTTTTTGAGATCAGGGGAAGTGATTATCTGAAGCTTTCACCTGTGATCAGAAAGACTGGAATAAGACCGGTTATCGTTGAAAAGACAGGAATTATATTTATATACAGAGCTCTTTTAAAAAATCCCGGAATACCTCTTGGCATTGCGGCATTTTTTTCATTAATGATATTTTTTTCCGGATTTATATGGAATATCAGGATTGAAGGAAATTATCTGAATTCAGATGAAGTTTATCTGAATACCCTGAAGGAATACGGAGTTATACCGTTTACGGCAGCGGACAGCATAGACTGCGTAAAGCTAAAGGAAGATATAAGAAACCGTATTGATGAGGTTTCCTGGGCGGGTATCGAGATAAAAGGAACGACGTTTATCTTAAGAGTTAAAGAGAGGAAAAACAGTGTTTTTTTACAGGATAAAAACCTTATCGGCGAGCCTCTGTCAGCCTCGCATGACAGTGAAGTCGTGTCGATCGTGACGGCTTCGGGCACGGCAAAAGTGAAAGCGGGAGACCTGGTTAAAAAAGGAGATGTTCTGATCGAAGGCTCATATGAGGTGAAGGATGATAACGGAAATGTCATAGACGTGCGAAAATGCATCGCGCAGGGGAAAGTGATACTTAGAAGAAATGTCAGCTATGAGTCGGATATTTCTTTATTTTACGAAGAAAAATACTATAGAAGGATAATCCGCAGACCATTTGTCAGTTTCAGACAGTATAAAATAATTTTCCCTAATTTATTTGATATATCGGATGGTTGTGATATAATGATTGACGGGTACGAGCTGCCGGTCGGGAATGACCTTATCGGCGAGGCGTCATTCGGAGTTATCAGATATATGGAATATGACAGCGAGTTGAAAGAACGCAGTATTGAAGAAGCCAAAAAGCTTCTTGAACAGGAATATTCCAGAAATCTTGAAAGGATTGAAGAAAACGGCGGCAGGATATGTGATTCAAAACTTGATTTTACCGAAAAAGACGAACGGCTCTGTCTAAGCGGAGTGCTCGTTATAGAAAGTGAAGAGACACAGCACGGAACCGGCAATACTTAAGACAAGGCCGCGGAAGATAAAATCCCCCAAAAGGATAAGTGACAGATCGGCGGGGATGAATGAAAGAGCGGCCGTAACATAGAAAAGCCGAAAAAAAAGTGACGAAGCGGCGGAAATTAAAAAGATATATAAGAGGAAAGGACGTAAATACAGTTGCAGATAACTGAAACGGTGATAGATATACCTGCAGACGCATTAAAGGTTATTTTCGGACAATATGATTCTTATGTCAGACTTATGGAAAAGACTCTTAATGTAACTGTTGTTGTAAGGGATGAAGGAGTAAAGCTTATCGGTATCAGGAGCAGTACCGATAAAGCCGCGTCGCTTCTTCTCAAGCTCAGCGAGCTTGTGGAAAGAGGCGGTGAGATCACAAGGCAGCAGGTGGAATACGCGCTTGCCCTCAGCATGGATGAAAAAGAAAATGTACTTATAGAACTTGATGAAGACAGGATCTGCAATACGATCAACGGGAGACCTGTAAAGCCTAAGACGCTCGGTCAGAAGCGGTATACCGACGCCATAAGAAAGAAAATGATAGTCTTCGGAGTCGGACCTGCAGGAACAGGCAAGACCTATCTTGCGATGGCAATGGCCGTTACCGCTTTTAAAAGAGATGAGGTTAACAGGATAATCCTGACAAGACCGGCCATTGAAGCGGGTGAGAAGCTCGGATTTCTTCCGGGAGATATGCAGAGCAAGGTGGATCCTTATCTTCGTCCGCTTTATGATGCCCTGAATCAGATAATGGGACCGGAAAGCTATCAGAAGAATTTTGAAAAAGGCCTGATCGAGGTCGCCCCGCTGGCATATATGAGAGGAAGGACGCTTGACAATGCGTTTATCATTCTCGATGAAGCCCAGAATACAACTCCTGCCCAGATGAAGATGTTCTTAACGAGGATAGGATTTGGGTCAAAGGTCGTCATTACGGGAGACCTTACGCAGAAGGATCTTATGCCGGGAGTAAAGAGCGGGCTTGAGACCGCGCTCGGTGTTCTTAAGGATATCGAAGATATAGGATTCTGTTATCTTACGAGTGAGGATGTCGTAAGGCATCCGCTCGTTGCAAGGATCGTTAAGGCATATGATGATTATGACAGGGAACATAAGACAAAGAACGGTTCTTCGGACGAGAAAGAAAACGGATACAGGAAGATAAGATACAATAACGATCAGAGAGGACGCAGAAGATGACGATCAATATTTTAAATGAAACAGATAAAGCTTTTGATTTTGATCATGAAAAACTTATAACAGACTGTGTTGCGGCAAGCTGTGATCATGTTCATTTTCCTTATGAACCGACGGTTGATATCCTGATAACGGATCTTAGCGGTATTCATGAGATCAACAGGGAACAGCGTGGACTGGACAGGCCGACCGATGTGCTCTCATTTCCGACAGCCGAGTATGAAGAGGAAGGAAATTTTGAAGTATTTGAAGAGGATCCTTCGCTGTTTGATCCGGATACGGGTGAAGCAATGCTCGGAGATATAGTTATATGTTATGACAAGGTGATAAGTCAGGCGGCTGATTACGGACACAGCGTTAAAAGGGAACTTGCATTTTTAACTGTCCACAGTATGCTGCATCTGTTCGGTTATGATCATGAACATGAGATCATTAATGAAGATAATGAGATCTCCGGCACAGATCTGAGCGACCGGGGAGAAAACGGTGAAGAAGCCGCTGACCTTAAGATAATGGGCGAAAAGATGGAAAAAGCCCAGGACGAGATACTTAATATCCTGCATATAAGCAGGGATTAGGAATAAATATGAAAGCTGGTAGATTTTAATGAATTCACAAAACAAAAAGAAACTCATAATAATTGCCGTATGCGTGATCGCGCTTGTTGCAGCAGTCGGAGTTATCATCGCTTTATCTGGCGGAAAAAAAGAAGAAAAGAAAGATGAACCGAAAAAAGAAGCAACAGCAACTCCGGCTCCTGAGACACCGACGCCTGAACCGGAAGAAACACCGACGCCGGTACCGACAAACACGCCGGAGCCTGAACCTACAGAACCTGCCGCAACTCCTATGCAAAAGGACATGAACAGGCTCACAGGTGAGAAGATGGATGAATCACTTGCGGCAAAAAGACCGATAGCGATGATGATCAATAATATCAAAGCTGCCAATCCGCAGAGCGGAACTTCGCAGGCGGATGTAATATATGAGTGCAACGCAGAGGGCGGAATAACCAGAATGATGGCGATATTCCAGAATGTCGGCAGCGGAAGATTCGGTTCGCTCAGGAGCGTAAGACATTATTTCGCAAGCTTTGCCAATGAATATGATGCGATATTTGTGAGCGTCGGCGGTTCCAAAGCCGGAGTTGCCAAGCTGGACGAGCTTAAGAT
>CACZSY010000228.1 GCA_902783965.1 uncultured Lachnospiraceae bacterium | reverse complement strand
ATTTGAAAGCAGAAAGATGATCTCGCAAAAGCTGCTCATACCTGTCATAGTAACGCTTGATCACAGACAGGAGGAGGCTTTAAACGAAAACAGAGAGCTTCTTGAAAACATGGGTTTTGAGATTGAAAATTTTGGAGATAATGAGTATAATCTCTATGCGATACCGGACAGCCTTCCAGGGAAGATACAGTCTGAGTATTTCCTTGAATTCCTGGATGCGCTTTCAAAGGAAGGTTCAAAGGACAAGCCTCTCGTCCTTCTTGAAAGACTTGCGACGATGTCCTGCAAGGCGGCGGTAAAGGGAGGAAACGAGCTGTCCGTTATGGAATGCCTTAAACTCATAGACGAGCTCATGCAGCTTGAAAATCCTTTCAACTGTCCGCACGGAAGACCTGTGATCGTATCGATGACAAAGTATGAACTTGAAAAGAAATTTAAAAGGATTATCTGATGAAGAAACCACTTATAGTTATAGCGGGACCTACCGGAGTCGGAAAGACAAGTCTTTCGATAGGCCTTGCCCGGAGAATAAACGGACAGATCATATCGGCCGATTCCATGCAGGTATACAGAGGAATGGATATCGGTACAGCCAAGATAAAACCAGGTGAAATGCAGGGAATAAAGCATCATATGATAGACATATCAGATCCTCTGCAGCCGTTTAATATCCGTGAATTTAAAAACAGATCAACAGAATGTATTGATGAGGTATTACATGAGGGATGTATCCCGATCGTCGTGGGTGGGACAGGCTTTTATATCAAAGCGCTGGTATATGATACACAGTTCAATGATGAAGATGAAAATGAAAGCGCTGCGGTAAGAGAAGAGCTTAATGAGATCTTTGAAAAGAACGGAAAAGACGCTCTTTACGGTATACTCAAAGAACTTGACCCGCAGGCGGCAGCTTTGATCCATCCCAATAATGTAAAAAGAGTTATGAGAGCCATTGAGTTTCACAGGCTTCATAACAGTCCCATAAGCGAACATAATCTTAATGAGAATAAAAAAGAATCGCCTTATGAATTCTCTTTCTTTGTCATAAGCGATGAAAGAGAACGACTCTATGAAAGGATAGATAAAAGAGTCGATATCATGATGGCGGAGGGACTTTTGGAGGAAGTTAAGGCGCTTAAGGCCAAAGGCCTTGATAAAAGCCATGTTTCCATGCAGGGCATCGGTTACAGACAGATGCTTTCTTATCTTGACGGCGAGATGTCTTTGGATGATACGATAGAGCTTATCAAAAGGGAGTCGAGACGTTACGCGAAAAGACAGCTTACCTGGTTTCGCGCGCAGGATTTCGTAAAATGGGTAAACCGCCGTGAGTTTAATGACGATGAGGAGGCCATGATAGAGTATATGATCCGGGAGTCGGGGGTTACGGCAATTCAGACAGGAGATTATTGTAATGAATGATAATATTTTCGGAATAGACGAAAGACTTCTTAAAATGTCTGAGGATATTTTAAGAGAACTTAAACCAAGATTTGAAAAAATAGACGGGATAACGGAGTATAACCAGTATAAAGTTGTTAAAGCCATGCAGGACAATATGGTAAGCGAAGCCCACCTGAACGGCTCGACCGGATACGGTTATAACGACATCGGAAGGGATACGCTCGAAAAAGTATATGCTTCCGTATTTCATACAGAGGCAGCTCTTGTAAGGGCGCAGATAACATGCGGAACTCATGCCATCGCTACGGCTCTGTTCGGAAACTTAAGACCGGGGGATGAGATACTTTCTCCGGTAGGAAAACCTTATGATTCCTTAGAGGAGATAATAGGGATAAGACCCGGAAGGGGAAGCCTTATGGAGTACGGCATTACCTATAGGCAGGTTGACCTTAAGGAGGATTATTCTTTTGATTATGAAGGGATAAGGGAAGCAATAAATGAAAAGACGAAGCTTGTGACGATCCAAAGATCCAGAGGATATGATGTAAGACCGACATTCTCGGTAAAGAGCATAGGAGAACTCATAAGCTTTATCAAGAACATAAGAAACGACATAATCTGCATGGTTGACAATTGCTATGGAGAATTTGTTGATACTATAGAGCCTACGGATGTCGGAGCGGATATCCTGGTCGGTTCCCTTATAAAGAATCCGGGCGGTGGTCTGGCCCCAATAGGAGGTTATATCGCGGGAAAGAAGGAATATGTCGAGAATGCATCATACAGGCTGACATGTCCGGGACTCGGAAGCGAGGTCGGAGCTTCGCTCGGAGTCAACAGACCGTTCTTTCAGGGACTGTTCATGGCTCCGCAGGTGGTTAACGGAGCTCTTAAGGGCGCGATATTTTCGGCATGTCTTTATGAAAGACTCGGTTTTGAGTGCAATCCGTCTTCAGTGGCTCCGAGAAACGATATCATACAGGCTGTCGTTTTAAAGAGCGCAGAAAGGGTTCAGGCTTTCTGCGAAGGCATACAGAAAGCGGCTCCGGTAGACAGTTTCGTAACACCGCAGCCGTGGCCTATGCCGGGATATAACAGCGACGTGATCATGGCGGCGGGAGCATTTATATCGGGAGCATCCATAGAACTCAGCGCCGACGCGCCGATGAGAGAGCCTTATGCTGTATATTTCCAGGGGGGACTTACATTTTATCACGCGAAACTCGGAATACTCATGTCGGCGGATGAAATGCTTAAAAAAGGTCTTATAGACTATACATTCAACGAATGATGTGTTAAAATTAATAGATTGATTATCGGAGGGTAAATGAATAATACTAAGATGAAAGACATTCCAAGGGAATTGAGACCCTATGAGAAATGTCTAAAATACGGACCTCAGATCTTAAGTGATGAAGAGCTTGTGGCAGTTATCCTTAAGACAGGTACCAGGGGTGAGAACGCGATCTCGGTTGCGCGTAATATTTTAAGCGTTTCCGGGAAATATGAAGGCTTACGGGCGCTCAATCTTCAGACGCTCAGTTCGCTGAAGGCTGTTAAAGGAATAGGAGAAGCAAAAGCGGTTACCATAATATGTATATGTGAGCTGTCAAAGCGCATAGCTAAATCATCTGCAGGGGAAAGGCTTGTATTATCTTCGCCTGAAAGCATAGCAGAATTTCTTATGGAGGATATGAGGCATCTTAAGGTTGAAAAAGTCAAACTTCTGATGCTTGATAATAAGAACCGGCTTATCGCGGAAAGATTTATATCATCGGGAACGGTTAATTCAAGTCCGTTTTCACCTAGGGAGATCATAAGGGAGGCTCTTGTCAACAACGCTGTGAACATCATCGTCGCGCACAATCATCCGAGCGGTGATCCTGCTCCGAGCGCAAATGACAGAGCGGTAACGCATAGATTAAAATGCGCCGCAGACTTTGTGGGTATCAACCTGCTTGACCATATAATAATCGGGGAAAAACAATACTATAGTTTTATGGAAAATGCCTGACTGGCGGAAATGGAGGAACAGATGGGTTCAAAAATACTTGGCGTGGATTTCGGTACAAGCACGTTTAAATTATATAAAAAAGGCAAAGGCATAGTTATCGACCAGAAGAATATCATTGCCATAGAAAATGGCAGGAACGTCATTGCAGTCGGTGACGAAGCTTTTGAAATGTATGAAAAGGCGCCGGAGAATGTGCTTGTGACATATCCTGTTAAAAACGGAGTTATAGCCGATATCGCGTATATGGAAGCGTTATTTTCAAGTTTTATCAAAAAAGCGAACAGCGGTTCAAGACCGGGACCTGCGGACTATATCGTAGCGGTTCCGACCGATATCACGGAAGTTGAAAAGAGAGCGTTTACCGACCTTATACTTAACAGTATAGCAAAGGTTCATTCAATAAATGTCGTGGAAAAACCTGTAGCGGCGGCTCTGGGAGCAGACCTTGACATAACCAATGCCAGGGGCGTCATGATGGTGGATATCGGAGCGGATACGACCGAGATCTCTGTACTTTCGCTCGGCGGAATTGTCCTCAGCAGACTTCTTCCGCTCGGAGGAAATAAGCTTGATGAAGCGATCCAGCTTAATATCAAGAAAGTCTGCAATCTGTATATTGGTTCAAAGACTGCTGAACAGCTTAAAAAAGAGCTCGGAAGCGCTCTTGCGGGAGCTAAAGGGGTAAGAAGCATATACGGTCGCGATGTGGTCACCGGACTTCCTGTAAGGAAAAATATAGAAGCTGATCTTGTATATGATTCGATAAAAGACTATCTGTATCAGATAATCGACGCGATCAAGATGATACTTGAAAGGACTCCGCCGGAGATAACAGCGGATATTATCGAATCGGGAATATATATAACGGGCGGCGGAGCCAATATTT
>CACZSY010000227.1 GCA_902783965.1 uncultured Lachnospiraceae bacterium | reverse complement strand
GGTGCTGGGTTCAAGCCCAGTACCTGTCAGGATTGCGAAGCAATCCGTTTTATATGAGCAAGCAGCGAAGCAGATTGCGAATTGACTAATAATTCCAGAGATAATACAGGCTTCCTAACGCTTTTCCAACCGCAAACATCATGATTATATAAGGCATTGCCCTGCCCAGTGAGAACCTCTTTTCCACAACCGGCATTATCTTGATCGCTTCGGCAAGGCTCACCGCCAAAGCTCCATGAAAGAAACCAAAAAACAGGCCATATAACATGAGTCCGATAATTGTAAGGTGGGTATCCACCGAAAATATATAGACGATATTCCCAAGCACCGCTCCAGTCGTTATCATATCTTCATAAAGAAGCGCAAGCTTTGCGGTATCCGTAGCCGCCATCAGACGGTTTATTATTCCTATTGCAACAATAAATCCAAATACTCCCGCAGAAACAGCCATTCCTGCCGAAATTCCAATGAATATCAATATTAGAGTATTAATCATCCTGCATCCTGCCTTCTCTGCCCGCTTCGGAAAGCAGCGCATTATTCATATCATTTTCATACTTTCTTATCTCGATCTGAAGAGGAGTAGGATCCTTCATAGCCTTATTGATACTGAAATGATTAAAGAACATCATTATTCCCGTTCCGATACCGAAACTGTAGGATATTTCCAGCAAATGATATTTTTTTAAATTTTCGGAGTCGAAAAGCTTATATAGAAGCTCGAACACGCTTCCCACGCTCACGTCTTCATTAAAGGTCATGATGGTAAATGCGGAACCGGAAAATACTATCAAACAGATAAAGGCTGCTTTCACAAAATTCCAAAGCCTGTTATTCTTTTTCGGCACGCCGCGGTCTATGATAAATTCCGATTCTCCAAGGCTGTTGATCTCGATCTGCGGATACTTTTCATGTACTTTCTTTATCAGCGCCGTAACTGGCATCATGATCTTTTCATCTTTATCGGAATCTTCGCGGAATTCGTAGATACATATACTCTTTACTTTGTTTTCGATATCCAAAGAAGAACAGTGTACCTTCGCCACATCACTCACCCGCACTTTTTTCTCAAAGCACATATTATCCTGACTAACTATAAGGTACACTGTCTGCGATTTTGTATTATTATCATTTCTAATTTCTTTATCGTTCATGACCAAAGACCTCTCATTACCTTCGATAAGGTCTAGTATAGACGATTTGAATGCTTTTTATTCCCTCATTTATTTGGATACCGGATCATAGCTGGTTGTTTTTTCGTTTGCTGCCCCAATACTCTTTCATAAGGTGACTCTTATTGACATTTCCTTGATTTGAGTCACCTACCGAGGCCGTCCCTAAGATACAAAAAGCGGTTCCATACATTATTCATTGAAACTATTAATGTCTGGAACCGCTTTTTCTCACGCTTTATTCTTTTTAAACTCTTAACTTCTCGCTTTTACACTTACCGCCTAGAAATCCATCTTATCCTCAAAATAAGCCTTAAGATCTTCTATCTTAATTCTTACCTGCTCCATTGTATCTCTGTCTCTAACCGTAACGCATCCGTCATTCTCGGACTCAAAGTCATAGGTTACGCAGAATGGAGTTCCGATCTCGTCCTGTCTTCTGTATCTCTTGCCGATATTTCCTCTGTCGTCGAATTCGCAGTTATATTTCTTTGAAAGCTGCTCATATATCTTTAATGCGCCCTCGTTAAGCTTCTTTGAAAGAGGAAGGATACCTATCTTGACAGGTGCTATAGCCGGGTGGAAATGAAGTACTGTTCTTACATCTCCTTCGCCGATCTCCTCTTCATCATATGCTGCGCAAAGGAAGGCAAGTGTTACTCTGTCTGCACCGAGGGAAGGCTCGATCACATATGGAATGTATTTCTCCTTGCACTCGTCATCGAAGTACGACATATCCTCGCCGGATACGTTCTGATGCTGTGTAAGGTCGTAGTCTGTTCTGTCTGCGATTCCCCAAAGCTCGCCCCAACCGAATGGGAAGAGAAATTCGATATCTGTTGTTCCCTTGCTGTAGAAGCAGAGTTCTTCCGGTGAATGATCCCTTGCTCTCATCTCTTCGTCTTTGATGCCGAGTGATTTAAGCCAGTTGATGCAGAAGCTTCTCCAGTAGCTGAACCATTCAAGGTCTTCGCCCGGTTTGCAGAAGAATTCAAGTTCCATCTGCTCAAACTCTCTTGTCCTGAAAGTAAAGTTGCCCGGTGTTATCTCATTTCTGAAAGATTTTCCTATCTGACCGATTCCAAAAGGAACTTTCTTTCTTGAAGTTCTCTGGACATTCTTGAAATTAACGAATATACCCTGCGCTGTCTCCGGTCTTAAATAAACCGTGTTCTTTGCATCCTCAGTTACGCCCTGGAAAGTCTTGAACATAAGATTAAACTGTCTTATATCTGTAAAGTTGTGCTTTCCACAGGTCGGGCAAGGGATATTCTTCTCCTCGATATAATTCTTCATCTGCTCGTTGGTCCAGCCGTCAATGCTGCCTTCGAACTTGATGCCGTTTTCTTCGTTAAAGTCCTCGATAAGCTTGTCGGCTCTGAATCTTTCATGACACTCCTTACAATCCATGAGAGGATCCGCAAATCCGCCCAGATGTCCTGAAGCCACCCATGTCTGAGGGTTCATGAGAATGGCGCAGTCAACTCCCACGTTATAAGGATTCTCGATTATAAATTTCTGCCACCATGCTTTTTTTACATTATTCTTAAGCTCTACGCCGAGATTGCCGTAATCCCATGTATTGGCAAGTCCGCCGTAGATCTCCGAACCCGGATACACGAAACCTCTTGCCTTTGCCAGCGCTACTATCTTATCCATTGTCTTTTCCATGATAATTCTGCCACTCCTTTTTGTCTCTATTCGCCTGTTTTAATCAAGTAGGAGGGGGCTTTCCCTATCCTGCCCGCATTCGCCGCCCGGCGGTAAACGTCAGCTGACATCTTCCCTGCGTCGGACGTGTGCATAAATAAGCTTTAGGCGAACCATGCTTTGTCCGCCTTTGCTGTCTCTTTATTTAAATACGATAACCGCTCTCTTGCCTTCAACTGCCGCTGTATGTTCATCTTCAGTCTTGCAGCCGCTGTAATAAGCGATCTTTCCGTTAACCTTGACGTCCATCTCTTTATCTGCAGTGATGATAACAACCGTGTATCCTTCCTTTTCAAATACCCTGTCCTTTGGCATGGCATCATCCTTACCGTATACGGTAAGCTGATCCGGTACCCTGTCATCATTTAAGGCTTCGCTGCCTTTTAATATTTCAGCCTTCATATTCATGTATGCGGCAAAATCCGCTATACTGTCATAATCAAAGACCAGAACGGCTTTCTTGTCGTGAACGATTCCATCATTAAGCTTTACTTTGGTACCGTTCTTTTCATTGAATTCTTTAATGTCGTCTTTAGCGAAATCCTTAAGTTCTTTTATATCATAATAATCCTTGTCAAAGTCCTCAATAAGCGCAGACTGGATCTTTCCGTCATCATTTACAAGAAGGGTATTCTTATTAATATCCTTTGCGGAAAGCTTCATTTCATCATTGCCTTTGTCAGGTCTGAGGAAATAATAAACAAGTCCGCCCGCTATAAGCGTAAGTACAAGTACGGCGGCAAACAGCTTTATTACCATTGCCTGCTGTTTCTTCTTTCTTCTTGCAGCTGCCGATCTTCTGGTTCTATTGCCGGCAGTTCTTGTACCTTGACCCGATCTGCCTGAGCCATTCCGGGAAGTACGTCCTGAACCGCTTCCGGAACCTGTACGTCCTGTGCTGTTTCCCGAACCGGTACGCCCTGTGCCGCTTCCGGAACCTGTACGCCCTGAACTCTTTCCCGTTCCCGAACGGGTTGTCGATCTGCCGGTTTCTGATCCGCCTGTTCTAGCGGTGCCCGAACCGCCGCTGCTTCTGTTGACGGATGCGCTCTTTTTGTCATCTGAGCCCTTGGTCTGTTTTGTCATTATAAAACCACATATCCTTTCTTAAAGTTCAATAAATGTTATTGTACATAATAAGGAAAATATTTTCAAGTACTTATTTCGGCAGACTGTCCTGTGTTTTAAGTTTCCTGTCCACATTTTTTCCCAGATATTCTGCGCAGAATGTGATAAGTTCATAAAGCGCATCTTCTTCAAGTCTGAAACTGAAAACCTTTTCCACCGGACTTGCGCAGATAAAACCTATCGCATATGCCGCCGCTTCTGTTTTCATGCCGCAGTCTTTTACCTGCGGCATGATTCCTTCAAGAGCCAGAAGTTTTATCTCATATATACATCTTATCAGCCTCGGTTCAAGCCTGTCATGCGTAAGCTCGGTAAGAGTTATATACAGCAGTTTCAGCAGCTGCCTGTCCTCCATTCCTTCTTTGACAAAATAGTCAAGCAGTTCACAGAAATACAGTCCATAAGAAATTGTATCAAGATCCTTGCGAAGTTCCATGAAATAATTATCAACATTGGCTTCAATCAGATTAAAAGCCGACCTGCCTTCGTACAGCTTAAAGCTTGCGAAAGTAAAAGGCTGGCAGGCGGCCATATTGGGATTTCCCGGTTTTCTGACCGATCTTGCGAATACAGTAATCTTTCCAAGTTCCAAAGTCATGATGACAAGTCTTCTGTCATAATCCGCAACATTGGAAACCGCCAACACTATTCCTTTTACCTTCGTCTCGTTTCTCACTTAAAATCCTCTTTCCTGATTCCGTTAATTTAAAAACTCTCTTCCCTGATTCCGTAATCACTTAAAATCTTTTTTTATGAATCTGATTTCACTACGCAACGAAATCAACTTCCTTAAGCACACCCGCGACCACGCTCATCATATAATTCTATCATTTATCGGTGTCGTTTTTTGAATCTGTCATAGAAGCTTCTGTTTTATCCTCAGAAGAGGTCTGTTCTGCCTTAAGAT
>CACZSY010000226.1 GCA_902783965.1 uncultured Lachnospiraceae bacterium | reverse complement strand
TCGATGCGATGCATAATTATGTCTACGACATAATCGCATCGACCTCTTTTCGGAATCGCCCCCTGCCTTCAGCAGGCGGCAGGTCGGAGGAACGCATTCAAAAATGACTTCGTCATTAGCGTTCCTCCTCACTCATCTTGGCGAGTTTTGCCGCCTGATCGGCGGTAATGCATGCGTCTATTATTTCCTGTATATCACCGTTCATTATCTTATCAAGTTTATAGAGAGTAAGTCCGATCCTGTGATCCGTCACTCTTCCCTGCGGGAAGTTATAGGTTCTGATCTTTTCTGATCTGTCGCCGGTTCCTATCTGGCTCTTTCTTGCCTCCGCCTCGGCATCATGCTGCTTCTGGCACTCAAGGTCATAAAGTTTCGCGCGCAGGAGGGCAAATGCCTTGTCCTTGTTCTGCAGCTGTGATTTCTCAGTCTGGCTGTAGACAACGATGCCCGTAGGATAATGTGTAAGTCTAACCGCAGAGTCAGTCGTATTTACGCACTGTCCGCCGCAGCCTGACGCACGCATGACGTCTATTCTTATATCTTTTTCATCAATTACAACGTCAACTTCTTCCGCTTCAGGCATTACCGCAACCGTAATCGTAGAAGTATGGATCCTTCCGCCCGACTCCGTTTCCGGAACCCTCTGGACACGATGCACTCCGGACTCATATTTCATAACCGAATAAGCTCCGTTTCCCGTTATCATAAAACTTATGCTCTTCAGACCGCCAATGCCGATCTCATCCATTTCAAGCACTTCAACCTTCCATCTCTTGGACTCGGCATAATGCACATACATTCTATAGATCTCCGCAGCAAATAAAGCCGCTTCATCTCCACCGGCGCCTGCCCTGATCTCCACGATAACGTTCTTATCATCATTAGGATCCTTCGGAAGAAGCAGGATCTTCAACTGATTCTCGCACTCGGCAAGCCTGTCCTTGCAGTCGCCAAGCTCTTCCTTCGCAAGCTCTTTCATCTCTTCGTCGGTCTCTTCTTCCAAAATGGCAAGACTCTCTTCAATGCCGTCCTTTGCCGCTTTATATTCCTTGTATTTTTCAACAATAACCGAAAGGTCGGTCTGCTCTTTCATCAATGCTTTGAATTTTTTCTGGTCGTTGGTAATATCAGGCTGGTTAAGCTGAGCCAGCACATCTTCAAATCTTGATTGAATATCTTCTAACTTATCAAACATGATCCTTTTCCTCCAAATCTGCAAAACCGACAAGCACCCTGTCAAGCCCGTTAAGGTCTTTGATAAGCCTGATACCGGAAAATCCGTTTTCCTTCATCAGCGCGCTGACCTCGTCTGCCTGATCAAATCCTATCTCAAACGCAAGTATTCCCGAAGGCGTAAGCCATCTTTTCGCTCCCCTGCATATCTTCCTGTAAAACTTCAACCCATCGCCGTCTCCGTCCAGGGCCATTCGCGGTTCATATTCTCTAACCTGTTTTTCCAGAGTCTCTATTACCTGCGTCCTTATATACGGCGGATTGGATACTATGATATCAAATCTCTCGTTTTCCGCAGATGACCGCTCTTCCTGCAGGGCATCCTGTTTCTGATCGACCTGCTCATTAACATTAACAAGCGCATCAAAAAGGTCTCCGCAGAAAAACTTCACATTATCCGCGTGAAGACGTTTCGCATTTTCTCTCGCAATCTCCAACGCTTTAGGGCTTAGATCGGTTCCGACTCCCGAAGCGATGTCTCCAAGCAGGGACAGGGCGATGATTATGCATCCGCTTCCCGTGCAAAGATCCAATACCCTCTTGCCTTTGCAATACCGTCTAATCTCTTCGACCAGATTTTCAGTATCAAATCTAGGTATCAGAACATTTTCATCTACCTTAAAATCAAAGCCCGCAAAATTTTTGATCCCCGTAATATACGCCAGCGGATATCCCGTGCGGCGCTTTTCAACCATCAGAGACAGTTTTTCATAAAGTTCTTCGGAAAGCTCTTCTTTTCCGTCCAGAAGGCGTTTCATCCGGCCGATCCCAAGATGTTCAAATATCACACCGGTCTCGGCTTCGTATTCGGCAATCCCGGCTTCTTTCAGAGCTTTTTTCGTCTCAAAGAAACAAACCTCGATGCTAGGCATCCTTATCATCTCCGGATGCAACTTCAGGTTCACTGTCAACGGAAGGCTTTTCTTCAAATCCTTCCTCCTTGTCCTGATGCTCTACGAACATCTTGTCAAGCGCATTAAGGATCTCATCTATCTCGTCATTTTCCTCTTCATCGTAGCTGTCATACTTCGGCTTATCCACAGACTCGCTTTCTTTGCGGTTCCTGCCGTGCCTGTTCCTGTATCTTTCTATCTTTTTCTGATCCTCACGGTATTTCTCGACATAAGCTTTCCAGTCAAATACCGCTTCAACCGAAGCGATCGCAACCTCGATCATGTCATCGTCAGGCTCCCTTGTCGTAAGACCCTGAAGCCAGAGTCCCGGCTTGCAGAGAATATTTATCAATTTATTGTCCGTATTTCCGCAAAGTCTTAAAAATTCATAAGATACTCCGGCGATAGCAGGCACAAGCAATACTCTAAGCAATATCTTAAGCCAGAGTTTATCCGTTCTAATGAACATGAAAAATACTATGCTTATAAACATTACTATAAGGAGGAAACTGGTTCCGCACCTCTTATGTTTTCTTGACTGGCTTCTTACATTTTCAACAGTAAGGTCAAGCCCGTGCTCGATGCAGTTGATCGATTTGTGCTCAGCTCCGTGATACATGTAAGTTCTCTTAATGTCATCCATAAATGAAATAAGAAATACATATAATAAGAACAATGCTATTCTTATCACGCCCTCTGTGAGCAGCTGGATATTCTTGCTCTCAATCTTCTTTCCCAGAAGATTGGTCAAAATAAGCGGAAGCACCATGAAAAGTCCGATGGCTATCACCAGCGAGAGAACCACGCAAAACCCCATCACCACAGACTCTGCTTTTTTACCAAAGGTCTTATCAAGCGCTTTCTCGAACTTTGACGGTTCTTCATCTTCTGCTTCTTCAAAAAAACTTGCCGAATAGGTAAGTGTCGATATTCCGAGTACCATCGAATCAATAAAGTTGGCAACTCCTCTTATCAGGGGAAGCTTGAACAATTTACATTTCGAACCCGGACTCTTATAGTCTTCCTTCTTAACTTCTATATTATTATCGGCTTTCCTGACAGCTACGGCGTACTGATCTCCGTTTCTCATCATTACGCCTTCCATTACTGCCTGGCCGCCAATTCCTGATGATTTCATATAAATAAATTCCTTTCCTTGTGCCGGGTGTGTTCCTCTCGAGCATGATGAGGTTTATCCTCTCATGCTCGCCGCGCCGCCCGGCGGTCAGCTTCAGCTGACATCTTCCTTACGCCGGGCGTGTGCATAAAAAGGTTGAGATTAATTAACACTAACCTCAACCTGCGCGTCTGAATATGGGCGCAGTTCCACCCGGAACTGCTTAAGTTTGCTACTTATTAAAACCGTACTTACGATTGAACTTATCAATAGCACCGCGGGCAGCTGTAGCCTTCTGCTGTCCTGTATAGAATGGATGGCACTTTGAGCAGATTTCAACGTGGATTGACTTAGCTGTTGAACCTGTCACAAACTTGTTGCCACAGTTACATACAACTTCTACCTGGTTGTACTTTGGATGTATTCCTTCCTTCATGATGTTCACCTCTCTGATTTATTTGTTGATACCAACCAACATCTGATGTCACAGTAATGATGATTATAACATAGGATTTTTAGATGTGCAACAAAAATATTTCATCTATTTATCGCAAAAATATAAACAACCCATCTGAAGATCCGGAAAAGAACGAAGAATAATAAATCATAACATATGAAAAACGCCAACCCTGTCTGACCAGCAGGATTGACGTTGTCCATAAAGGATAAAAAATGCTTATTTAGAGGCCTCCACAACGTAGTGGTTGCATTCTTTTATCATAATAGCACTGATCGAAAGAAAAATCAATGCTTTTCATACGATCATAAATCTTCATAAGTCTTCACAGCCCTGTCCGGCAAATATTCCTTAAGGACGACAGGCGGCAATCCATGAATCAAAGCAATTCACAGATTCAAGCAAACCACGTGTTATGACAACACTATCGGTTGTGTTTGTTATCACTTTTGATTGTTGCTTAAACCCTATATGGTTGTTTGTGTTTACACTCTGCCTTTGTTAGGATTATTTCATGATATTTATCAAATCTATTTTAACGGAGGCTTACCTTGATAAGACTTAAATTATTAAGATCAGAAAGAGTCATGAGTCAGAAAGAGCTTGGTGAAAAACTGACACTGAGCCAGCAGAGCATTCATAAGTACGAGACCGGTCAAGCGGAACCTGACATTAATACCCTGATCAAAATAGCTGACATATTTCACACTTCAGTCGATTATCTTATCGGTCACGACAGTATTTATCTAAATCATGATTTCAATAAGATCAGCAACGTCGAAAGGATGATCCTTGAAACCTTTCGGAACTCTTCTCCTGAGCTCAGGAAAAGTCTGTGTATACTATTCGAGAAACTTTCAACATCAGAAAATATTAACAACGCAGCTGAAGATCCGGAAAAGAACGAGGAACTGTAAATCTTTACATATGAAAAATGCCAATCCTGTCCAGCCACAGGATTGGCGATGT